>JBEVKA010000456.1:0-6312 GCA_040509855.1 Steroidobacter sp. | reverse complement strand
TCGCGAGGCGCCAGCGTGCCGACGATGCCGAAATCGACTGCGGCGTAACGCGGCTGCTCGGGATTGTCGAGCAGCACGAAAATGTTGCCCGGATGCATATCCGCGTGGAAGAAGTTATGGCGGAACGCCTGGGTGAAAAAGATCTCCACGCCGTTTTCCGCCAGCCGCTGAATGTTTGCTCCACGGCGCTGCAGCTCAGGGATGTCGTTGATGAGGACACCCTGCACGCGCTCCATCACCATCACGTTGCTACGCGTGTAGTCCCAATAAACATCGGGCACATACAACAACCGTGAATCGGCGAAGTTGCGTTTGAGCTGCGCGGCGTTGGCGGCTTCGCGTTTCAGATCCAGCTCATCGAGAATGGTCTTCTCGTACTCGCGCACCAGCTCGACCGGCCGCAATCTGGGCGCGTCGCGCCAGTAGCGATTCGCCAGTTCGGCCAGAGTGTAGAGAACCTCGACGTCACGCTCGATCAGCGCCCGAATGCCGGGGCGGACGATCTTGACGACGACTTCCTTGCCGTCCTTGAGCTGCGCGCCGTGAACTTGCGCGATCGTCGCCGCTGCGATCGGCGCTTCGTCGAAACGTCCAAAGACATCGGCCACTGGCCGCTCGTATGCAGCCTCGACGATGGCGCGAGCAGCGGCGTTGGAGAACGGTGGCACGCGGTCCTGCAGTTTCTCCAGCTCATCAGCGATGTCTCGTGGCAACAGGTCACGGCGAGTGGATAACGTTTGGCCGAACTTCATGAAGATCGGCCCAAGCTCTTCCAACGCCAGTCTCAGTCGCTCGCCGCGCGAGCGCGACTCTTCACGCCTAAACCAGGTCGCTGGCGACAAATAGAATGCGAAGCGCAGCGGCCGGAACAAATGAGTGGCGAGGATGATCTCGTCCAGCCGGTGCCGGACCAGGACGCGTTGAATCTGCAGCAGCCGGGAGAGAACGCGCAGTCTCATGCGTCAACCACGCTTGCGCTCGAGCAGCGCGAGCCTGGCTTCGAAGCGCTCCACGTCGTCTCGCAGTTTGTCCACACCACTGACGAACTCATCCGCTTCAGTGCGGCTCGGCGCATCGCGTCCTTCTTCCTGCAGGTATTCGGAAACATTTTGCGCGAAGGTATCGGCCGCGCGTCGCGCGAATCCCAGTGCCGAGCGGGCTGCATTGCCGACATGATGAGCCGCGACATCACCGATGACGCGCGACAATTCCTCTTCGAGATCGGGCCGCGCTTCTTTCAACAATTCGCTGAACGTTTGCGCGACTTCCGCATCACCATGAATGTGCACGGTGCCCGTGCGCAGCGCCGCTTCCGGAGCGGGCCCGGCCATGCGCAACAAAGACAACGGCGTGCCCGACAGCGTCGCGCTCGGTGCGCCTTCATGCTGAGTGTCGAGCGACATCTGCTCGCCCCGCGACTTGAAATAAATGCTCAGCGGCAAGCCTTCGACGTGCAACGCGAGCACCTTCGAATCCAACCGACGGCACAGGGCTCGTGCGGCGGAGGAAGCGGCGATGTTTCGATTCAGCAGGGATTCGAGCGGCGTCAGGCGCATGTCAGAACCGATAGCCGCGATGCAGGGCGACGATGCCGCCAGTGAGATTGTGATAGCGAACGCTCTCCAGCCCCGCCTCGCGCATCATGTCCACCAATGTTTCCTGTTGCGGGAATTTGCGGATCGATTCGGCCAGGTAGCGATAGCTGTCCGCATCGCGAGCGACGACTTTGCCGAGCCACGGCAGCACCGAAAACGAATACGCGTCGTACAGCGGCTTCAAGCCGGGGGCGACGGGATGCGAGAATTCGAGAATCAACAGCTGACCACCAGGTTTGAGCACGCGCTGCATGGAGCGCAACGCTGCAGGCTTGTCGGTGACGTTGCGCAGGCCGAAGCCGATGGTCACGCAATCGAAACTGCTGTCCGGAAAGGGCAGGCGTTCGGCGTTCGCGATCGAGTAGCGCACATTGGCCACAATGCCGCGATCGGTCATGGCGTTCCGGCCTTCGGCGAGCATGGCTGCGTTGATGTCGGTGAGCACCACCAAGCCGTCGTTGCCGACCTGCTTGGACATGCCGGCTGACAGATCGCCGGTGCCACCGGCGACATCCAGCGCCCGTTGGCCGGGCCGCAATCCTGTCTGCGACAGCGCAAACCGCTTCCACAGCCGATGCGTGCCCGCCGACATGAGGTCGTTCATCAGGTCGTAGTTGCCCGCGACCGATTCGAACACGGCGCGCACGCGCGCGGCCTTTTCGGCCACCGGCACTTGCTGAAAGCCGAAGTCGGTGGTGGATGCGGGCTCAGCCGGTGGAGTGGGCTCGTTGGCGCTCATGAGGTCGTCGCTATGCGTGACGACGCATTATCAATCAGGAGCGCCGCGCGCGCTAACGAAAAGGTGCCGGCTTCCTGGGCAGGACGGTGGGATAGGGAATGCCCAGCTCTTTCAGGCGATCCAGATAGTTCTGCCATTTCTGGGGGCGGTCCCGGCCCAGCTCGTGAAGGTAGGCCCAGGTGTAGAGGCCGGTGTCGTGGCCGTCGTCGAACACCAGGCGCACCGCATAGTTGCCCACCGGTTCGACTTTGCTGAGGCCGACCTCGTGCTTGCCGAGTTGCAGCTGTTCCTGGCCTGGGCCATGGCCGCGCACTTCGGCCGAGGGTGAGTACACGCGCAGGTATTCATACGGCAGCTCGAACACGGAGCCGTCGTTGAAGCTCACTTCGAGCACGCGCGACTTGGTGCGTGACTTGATGTTTGTCGGGTGGGGCATGGCGACGTGCGCTTACAGGATGTAGCGCGTCAGGTCTTCGTCCTTTACCAGTTCGCCCAGATGCTTGTCGACATACTGCGCATCGACGGTGACGCTGAAGCCGTTGCGATCGGCCGCCTCGTACGACAGCACTTCGAGCAAACGTTCGAGCACGGTATGCAGACGACGAGCGCCGATGTTCTCGGTGCGCTCATTCACTTGATAGGCGACCTCGGCGATACGGCGCACGCCGCTGTCGTCGAAGCTCAATGTCACGCCTTCGGTCGCGAGCAGTGCCTTGTACTGCGTGCACAGCGACGCGTCGGGCTCGGTGAGGATGCGAATGAAGTCCTCGACCTTGAGCGCGTCGAGCTCGACACGAATCGGAAAGCGGCCCTGCAGCTCGGGAATCAGGTCCGACGGCTTGGACATGTGAAACGCGCCCGAAGCGATGAACAGGATGTGATCCGTTTTCACCACGCCGTGCTTGGTGCTGACGGTGCTGCCTTCGACCAGCGGCAGCAAGTCGCGCTGTACACCTTCGCGAGAAACATCCGCGCCATGGGTTTCCTGCCGGCGCGCGATCTTGTCGATCTCATCGATGAACACGATGCCGTTCTGTTCCGCGTTCGCGAGCGCGCGCAGCTTCAGCTCTTCCTCGTTAATCATCTTCGCCGCTTCTTCGTCGGTGAGCAGCTTGAATGCCTCGCGCACTTTCACTTTGCGGGTCTTGGTGCGTGAGCCGCCGAGGTTGGAGAACATGCTTTGCAACTGCTGCGTCAGATCCTCCATGCCGGCCGGCGCCATGATCTCCACGCCGACGGGCAGCGCGCGCACTTCGACTTCGATCTCACGATCGTCGAGCTGACCTTCGCGCAGCATCTTGCGAAACTTCTGCCGTGTCTCGCCGTCGCGCGGATTGGGTTCGGGTTCGGCAGTGAAGCCAAGGTTCTTTGGACGCGGCAGCAAAGTATCGAGCACGCGTTCCTCGGCCGCGTCCATCGCGCGATGGCGCACTTTTTCCATTTCCTCTTCGCGCGTCATTTTGACGGCGACGTCCATCAGATCCTTGACGATGGAGTCCACTTCACGGCCGACGTAGCCGACTTCGGTGAACTTGGTCGCCTCCACTTTGATGAAGGGCGCGCGTGCCAATCGTGCGAGCCGGCGAGCGATTTCGGTCTGACCGACACCGGTGGGGCCGATCATCAAAATGTTCTTGGGCGTGATCTCGACCCGCAATGCTTCGGGGACCTGCATGCGGCGCCAACGATTACGCAGCGCGATGGCCACCGCGCGCTTGGCCGCACCCTGCCCGACAATGTGTTTGTCGAGCTCCTGGACGATTTCTCTGGGCGTCATGGACATAAGAATTGAAGTGACTACCGACTAGTGACTACTGACTAGGGCATGGTGATTGCAGCGTTGGGCTCAGAAGCTTCTCTGACTAGTCAGTAGTCACTAGTCACTTCAACTCCTCAATGGTTAGATTGCGATTGGTGTAGATGCAAATGTCGGCGGCGATGTTCAGCGACTTCTCGACGATGGTGTGTGCATCGAGGTCGGTGTTCTGTAACAACGCGCGCGCGGCGGATTGAGCGAACGAGCCGCCGGAGCCGATCGCCATGATATCGTCCTCCGGCTCGATCACGTCGCCGTTGCCCGAGATGACGAACGAGCTCTTCACGTCGGCGACACAGAGCAGCGCTTCCAGCCGGCGCAGGCTGCGATCGCTGCGCCAGTCCTTCGCCAGTTCGATAGCCGCGCGAGTGAGATTGCCGTACTGCTGCAGCTTGGCTTCGAAACGTTCGAACAGCGTGAAGGCGTCGGCGGTGCCGCCGGCGAAACCGGCCAGCACTTTGCCGTCATAGAGTCGCCGCACCTTGCGGGCGTTGCCTTTCATGACGGTGTTGCCTAACGAGACCTGGCCGTCGCCGCCGATGCAGACGATGCCGTTGCGACGGACGGAAAGAATCGTGGTGGCGTGAGCTTGTTCCATTATGTTGCGCAACCTGTGGGTGGGCTCTCACCCTTTACGGCGCGCGCGGGGGTGGGCGGCGTCATATATTTTGGCGAGGTGCTGGAAATCAAGGTGGGTATAAATCTGAGTAGTTGCGATATTCGCGTGACCCAGCAGCTCCTGAACGCCGCGCAGGTTCTGGCTGGACTCGAGAATGTGAGTGGCGAAGGAGTGTCGGAACATGTGCGGATGGACGTGAACGCCCAGGCCTTGGCGTTTCGCCCACGCCGCCACCAGCTTCTGAACGGCGCGCGGGCTGATGCGATCGCCACGTTTGCCGACGAATAGCGCGGTGTTCCCGATCTCGGCGAGCTTGGTGCGCTCGGTCTGCCAATGCACGATCGCCTCGATGGCCTGGCGCCCGACCGGGACGATACGATCCTTGCTGCCCTTGCCGAGCACGCGCACGGTGCGATCGGCCAGATCCACGTCGCCCACATCGAGGCCGACCAGCTCCGACAGACGCAGGCCGGAGGAATAAAACAACTCCATGATGGCTTTGTCTCGCGCGCTGATCTCTTCATCTGCGCGGAAGCTCAGCAAGCGCGCCATTTGATCGACGTCGATCGTCGCGGGCAGCCGTTTCTTCGCCTTCGGCGCCATGATGTCCGCAGCCGGATTCAGCGTCACGACGGCGACCTTTTCCTCGGTTCTCTGGTGCAGCAGGAAGTTATAAAAGCTGCGGATCGCACTCAGGCGACGTTGGATCGAGCGGGGCGCGGAGCCACGACGATTTTCCGCGGCGGCGAACGCTCGAACGTGCTGACCATCGACTTGGTGCCACTCAGCGATGCCGTGCTTGTCGCAATGAGCGACGAATCTCAGCAGATCGCGGCGATAGTTCGAGTCCGTGTGCGGCGACATGCGCCGCTCGATGGAAAGATACGAGAAGAAACGCGGCAGCCAGGCGAGCGCGGAGTTATCCATTGCTCAGCGCCTGGCCATAAGGATCATGAGGCCGCGACGGCTTCGCTCACCAGGTCACCGATACGCGCGAGGAAGTCGGTGCTCATCGTCGGGTGAAAGCGTTGGGCGTCGGGGCTGCCGATCGCCAGCAGGCCGAAGCCCACTTCGCGACCCAGCGGCACCAGCGCGGCCGAGCCGATTTCGACGGTGCCGGCGCCGAACAGGAAATCGCGCTGACTGTCGCGGATCTGGCCGCAGCGAGGCCGTGCCGATTCGAACAATGTTTCGAACATTTTCAGCTCGGGCGCGGTGGCCTCGACCATGCGCAGGTGACGGCTATCGATCGACGACAAGCCGCTCGGGCGAGCGGGCGCCAGCAACAGCAGCCATTCGGAAGCACCGAAGTCCTCGCGCAGCGATGTTTCCATCGAGTCGAGCAGCGTGGTGGCATTGCGAGCGCGCACCAGACGACAGGCGAGGCGATGAATCTTGGCAGCGAGCACATCGTTGCCGCGAGCGACGTCGATCAGCTCACGCAGCCGGGTTTCCAACGCCTGGTTCTTGTCTCGCAATGCTTGCACCTGGCGTTCGACCAGCGACACGGTCGCGGCGCCTCGGTTGTGAGGCAGCTTGAGTT
>JBEVKA010000455.1:0-4351 GCA_040509855.1 Steroidobacter sp. | reverse complement strand
AGCGCAGCGGGTTGCGCGTGTATTCGGTCTTCAAGGCGCCGACCAGCATGTTGGCCAGCCCTTCCATGGTCTTGAGCGCGACGTTGCCGGTGAAGCCGTCGGTGACCACGACGTCCACCTCGCCGGAGAAAATATCGTCGCCTTCCACGAAGCCGATGTAGTTCAGCTGGCTGGCGCTGAGCAGCCGGGCCGCTTCCTGCACCACGCTGTCGCCCTTGGTTTCTTCTTCGCCGATGTTGAGGATGCCGATTCGCGGCCGCGCGATGCCGTGCAGGTCGCCGGCCACCACCGATCCCATCACCGCGAATTGGAACAAATGCTCGGCGCTGCATTCAGAATTCGCGCCCAGGTCCAGCATGTGCGTGTGACCGTGACGCGCGCGAATGCGCGAAATGATGGCGGGACGATCGATGCCTTCGATGATCTTGAGCACGAAGCGCGCAGTGGCCATCAAAGCGCCGGTGTTGCCGGCGCTGACGCATGCGTCGGCGGTACCAGCTTTCACCAGGTCGATCGCGACGCGCATGGACGAATCTTTTTTCTTGCGCAGGGCGTCCTGCGGCTTCTCGTCCATGGTGACGACCTGAGTCGTCTCGCGCACGGAGACGCGGTCGAGCACCGATGCGGACGCGCCGTTCAACAAGCCGCGAATGGGATCATTCAAACCGACCAGCGTGATGCGCAGGTCGGGGTCGCGCCGGAGCGCTGCGAGCGTCGCGGGCACGGTCACCGAGGGGCCATGATCGCCCCCCATGGCGTCCACCGCGATGGTGACCGGTCGGCCGCTCAGAGACGCGGACTCGTCTTGAAACCGGGAGCGCGAGGCGAACGCGCCGGGTTATTCGTCGGAATCGGGTTTTTCGCGACTGGCGATGACTTTCTTGCCGCGATAGAAACCATCCGGCGTGATGCGATGACGCGAGTGAGTCTCGCCCGAAGTGGGATCCACCGACAACGCCGGACGCTCCAGGCCGTCGTGCGAGCGGTGCATGCCGCGCTTGGACGGGGTCTTTCGGCTTTTTTGAACTGGCATGACAACTTCTCCACTAACTCAAGAATTCGTGCGCCCGCCCCCGTTTCGATCAGGGCTTGCGCATCAGTTCGCGCAGATTCCGGAACGGCTGCTGACGAACCTCGTCGTCGGCGCTCTCGTCCGTCTCATCGTCGCGCAATGTTTCATCATCACCCATCGAGCTGGCAGCGACCGCGCTTTCGGCACAGTCCTGGCTCTCGTGCATGGGCACCAGCGGCAACGCCAGCAGCACCTGCTCCTCGACCAGCCAGCGCAGATCGAAGCGCGAGGCCTTGGCGATCACCGGCTCGTATCCACCCGGCTCGTCGTTGCGCTCCTCTTCCACGATCAGCACCTGGAAGCCATCGTCGACGTCGACGGACACTGCTTGCATGCAGCGCTGGCACGTCAACACGACCGCGCCGTGCAACTCGCCCGACACTGCCGGCCGACCTTCGAAGTGCGTGAACTGGAAATTCGCTCCGACCGACGAACCTTCGCGACCACCCGCCTCGCTCAGGCGCGGCAGATCGGCAGCAGAAAAGTGTCGCGCGATCGTGCTTCCCGCCCGTGCGCAGACCTCTGCATCCACAATACTGTCAGCGGGAAGGGCCGGGGGTCGCGGCATGGGGCGCGTATACTAGCCATCACCCCCCCTGCTGTCAAAAAAAGAAAGGCGTAAATGTTTGTTTTCTCACAGCTTGTAATCGAGGCTCCGGGTGAACCTCCGAGTGCACTCGGGGAGCTGCGGTCATGAACCGCCCCCTACCCCCCAATACCGCCACCGCCGCCAGCTTGCGGCTGGTGCTGGGCTCCACCTCGGCCTACCGCCGGCAACTGCTGGAACGGCTTGGTATTCCTTTCACCGTCGGCGCCTCCAACGTGGACGAGGAGCGGCTGCCAGGCGAATTACCGGTCGATCTGGTGAACCGGCTGGCCCGCGCCAAGGCCGAGGCCGTCGCCCATCGCAATCCCAAGAGCCTGGTGGTCGGCTCCGACCAGATGGCGGTTTGCGGCCATGAAGTGCTGGGCAAGCCCGGTTCAGGCGAGCGCGCCATCGTGCAGCTCAAATCTCTGAGCGGTCAGCGCGTGGTGTTTCACACCGCCGTGCATGTCATCAACACGGAGACCGGCAAGCACGAGGGACATGTCGATCTGACGACGGTGCAGTTCCGCCCGCTGGGCGATGAGGAAATCCGTCGCTACGTCGCGCGAGACAAACCTTACGACTGCGCCGGCGGCTTCAAAGTGGAGTCGGTCGGTATCGCATTGTTCACCAAAGTGGAAACCCAGGATCCGACTGCACTGATCGGACTGCCGCTGATCTGGCTGGCGGGCGCACTCCGGCGTAACGGTTTCGAACTGCCATGATTTTCCGGTCGAAAGCGGCCCAGGCCCTTTCGACACGCGCGACAAAAGGCGCGACTTTTGTCGCGCTCTAGCGCTTCGGCTCGGCGCGCAGCTTCTCGATCACGGCCTGCCATTCGTCCGGAACCGGCGCGCTGACAGTGAAAGGTTTCGGCGCACTCGCCCGCTTGAACGACAGCGACTGCGCGTGCAGAAACATTCGCTGCATGCCGAACGGCTTGAGCTTCGCGTCGCGCTCGCGGTCGCCGTATTTCTCGTCGCCCGCGACGGGATGCCCGGCATGCGCGGCGTGGACGCGAATCTGATGCGTGCGGCCCGTGCCCAATGAAACATCGAGCAACGTCGCCAGCTTGCCGAAATGTTCGATGGGCTTGAACGTCGTGATGGCCTGCTGTCCGTCGGCATGAACGCGCACCACTCGTTCGCCGCCTTGTTTCAGGTTGGTTTTCAGCGGCAGGTCGATGGTCTTGGTGCCGAACGGCCAGCGCCCCACGACCAGCGCGAGATAGCGCTTGTCCATGTCTCGCTCTCTGAATAGCGCATGTAATTCCCGTAGCACCGCTCGTCGCTTGGCGACCAGCAACACACCGCTGGTCTCGCGATCCAGGCGATGCACCAGCTCCAGTTCTTTCAATTCGGGATGGGTGGCGCGCAGCGCTTCGATGACGCCGGCGCTCAAGCCGCTGCCGCCATGAACAGCGACGCCGGCCGGCTTGTTGATGACCATCAGGTCGCGATCTTCATGAATGATCGCCGCTGAAACGAACTCTCGCAGCGAGCGCGACGGCGCAGTCCTCTCGGCGGCTCGTTGCTCTTCAGTCTTTCTCTGCAGTGGCGGCAGACGCACGCGATCGCCGGCTGCGAGCCGATGTTCAGGCTTCGCGCGCTTGCCGTTCACTCGCACTTCGCCGGTGCGCAGAATTCGGTAAACCAAGCTGCGCGGCACGTCCTTCAAGATGCGGCTGAGGAAATTATCGATGCGCTGGCCGGCATCGCCCTCGCCGGCCTCGACATAGCTCACACCCGTGCTGGAAGGGCCGTCCGGGGGAGCGGCATTGGTAGGAGAAGATCTGGGCATGCAGGGCTAGCTTGAGAAGCACACGTAAGCTGTTGATTGACCGTTGATTGACAAATTCGGCTGTGATATGGTCCAGCACGATTTTTGGTTCGCGCCCGCGACGCCGACACGATAGTCGGGCGACGGGCGCAGCCGATACGCGGCGCCGAAAGGGGCCGCATCTTAGTTGGTTCTGCATCAACCTGTCAGGTTCGCAGACCATCGCTCGGCCGCGCGAACGGCGAAGCCGGAATGACGCACCTCGTATTCCGGGTCGACGTGAAGCGCCTACGAGCGGGACGCCAAAGCGACAGGATAAAAACGCGCCAGGTTCGCGAAGCGAACCGCGCTGGCAACATCGGATGAAGACATTCCCCGATCGCTCCTCCCTGCCTCCATGGCTCGCCCCCGCCGTGCGTGCTCGCCCGGCCCTTTACGAATCCTTAGAAGGGCCTCATGAAGAGAATGTTAGTCAACGCAACCCAGGAAGAGGAGTTGCGTGTCGCACTGGTTGATGGACAACGCATTTACGATCTGGATGTAGAAGTACCGTCGCGAGAGCAGAAAAAAGCCAACGTATATAAAGGACGCATCACCCGAGTCGAGCCCAGCCTCGAAGCGTGCTTCGTCGATTACGGCGCGGAGCGCCATGGCTTCCTGCCGGTCAAGGAAGTCTCCAAGGAATATTTCAAGGACGGCCAGCTGCCGGGTGGCCGGAACAATCTGCGCGAGCTGTTGAACGAAGGCCAGGAAGTCATCGTTCAAGTCGAGAAGGAAGAACGCGGCAACAAAGGCGCCGCGCTCACTACCTTCATCAGCCTCGCCGGCCGTTTCCTGGTGCTGATGCCCAACAATGCCCGCGCCGGCGGCGTTTCCCGCCGCATCGAGGGCGAGGACCGCGAGCAGCTGCGCGA
>JBEVKA010000454.1:0-10004 GCA_040509855.1 Steroidobacter sp. | reverse complement strand
CGGCGCTCGGCTGGCCGACCATCGATGACGTCGCAAGACTGCATGGGAGAAGCCAATGACTAATGAACTGCAAATGCAAGACACCGCGTCCATCCCGCGCTTCGACAGTTCACAGCAAGTGCCTCGTCCCTGGTCGGACATGGCCGCGCTCGTCGAATACCCGCGACTCGAACATCGCCCCCGTCGTGGGCTGAGCCGCCGGGCGTTGAATCGCGCCTGCAGTTACATCGCCGAGAACCTCGGCGAGCGCTTCACGCTCGATGATCTCGCACGCCAGGCGGGCGTGAGTCGCTTTCACTTCGCGCGCCTGTTTCGAGTCAGCACGGGCGACAGTCCGATGGCATACCTGCTCAAGTCTCGCATCGAGCGCGCCAAGCAACTGTTGCTGCAGAACCAGCGGCCGGTGTGCGAGATCGCCGCCGTGCTCGGGTTCTGCGACCAGAGCCATCTCACCCGCACCTTCCGTCGACTCACCGGGCTGACGCCCCGGGAGTTTGCGCGCCGGCATGCTGTTGATTAGACCACTGCTCCATCGCCGTTCCTGAACGCGACGCGGCAAGCTTTTGCCACCTCCGCCGGCAAGGGAATTCCGCGCCACCGGGAGGAATCGGCAGTAAGCGCGGATTGCCGCTCTACCTCATGGCCCCAATCAGGGTTGGCCTCATCTAAGGTTTACCCTGTCCCATCGATAACTACTTCATACGCGAGTGCACGACTCGCGTTCGGGTGCCAGACAAGAAGATGCAGGAGACGATGATGAGTCAGTCGGAAAAAGACAGGCGAGCCGCGTTGCTGACCGGAAGGCAGGCGCCCGGCGAGCCGGAGCGCAAGTCCGGACGGGCCGTGTTCGATGACGGCCGCACGGTTTGGGAATGGCAGACCGCCACCGGCGTGTTCGAGCGCCATGTGAGTGACGAGCAGCTGAGCCGGTTGGAAGCCTCCGACCTGTGCCTGGTTGAACAGTCACCGCAGGCCAAAGAGGCTGGCCAGGCCATCTATGGTTCGCGCCCGGTGAGTCGCAGTGAGATCGCTGTTCGGAGAACACCAGCGCCGCGCCCGCAAGTAGGTGCATTTCGTCAGCTGTTGCGACGGCTGGTGCCCGCGGGTTGATGTTTCACTAACCTTCCGGCGTCCAGCCGCCACCCAATGCCTTGTACACGGCAATCAACGAAGTGGCGGTCTGTGTACGGCTCTGAGCCAGGCTGTCCTGCGCGCTGAGCGCGTCACGCTCCGCATCGAGCACGTTCAGAAAATCCGTGAGGCCGCCTTCGAACCGCTGTCTCGCGAGGTTCGCGGCTTTACTACTCGCGGCCGCCGCCTGTTCCAGTGTCGCGCTTCGGCTTTGTGACAAGCCATAGTTGAGCAGCGCGCCTTCCGTTTCTTCCAGCGCGAGCAACACCGTCGATTGATAAGCTGCCAGCGCGGCGTCCGCCTGAGCGTTGGCGATGCCGATTCGCGAGCGAACGCGGCCCAAGTCCAGTGCCGCCCAGGAGATGGACGGGCCAAACGCGTAAGTATCCGAGCCAGCCTTGCCGAGGTCGCCAGTGCTGCCGGCGTTGTAGCCGATCGATCCAATGAACGACACGCGAGGAAACAAATCGCCCACCGCGATCCCGACACGCGCGGTGGCCGAAGCCAACTGACGCTCGGCGACGCGAATGTCCGGCCGACGTCGTAACAAAGCATCCGGCGTGCCGATGGCGGTGAGCTGCGGCAGCGTGGGCGAAGGTTGAACCGGCTCGAGCTCGGCGCTGAGCGCCGTGGGCAACTGACCCGTCAATACGCCCAGCCGATAGATCGTGGCCGCGATCGACGAGCGCAGCGGTGGGATGCTGGCGAGCGTCGTTTGCAATTGAGCTTGCGCACGCGAAGTGTCCAGCTCCGTGCCGCGTCCGGCATCGAGCCGCGCTTCGGTCAACGACAACGTCTGACGCTGATTGTCCGAGTTGCGGACCGCGACGCCAAGCTGATCCTGCAGGCCGCGCAGAACGAAATAGTTCCTCGCAACTTCCGCCGTCACCGTGACCTGCGCATCACGCAGTTGGGCTGCGGCAGCCTGCTCTTCAGCTCGGGCCGCTTGCACGCCGCGTCGAACGCGGCCGAAGAAGTCGAGTTCCCAGGATGCATCGAAGCCTGCATCGACATCATCGAACTCACGCTCGCTCTCGGGCACGCCCGGCAACTGATGCTCGCTTTGTTTGATCTTCAAGCGCGAGGCACCTGCCGTCACGGTGGGAAAGAAATCGAACTGCGTCAGGCCGCGAGCGGCGCGTGCAGCCCGCAAGTTGGCGCGTGCGATTTCGAGGTCCTTGTTCGCCGTCAATGCCTGGTCGAGCAGCTTGGTGAGCAAGGGTTCGTTGAACGTGGTCCAGAACTGCGCCTGAATTTCATCCGGCGAATAACTCGCCGCCGCGCTGTTGGTGAACTGCGCGTCGACAGTTGTTTCCGGCTGTTTGTAGTTCGGACCCACGGCGCAGCCGCCGAGGCAGAGTGCGATCGCGACAGTCGACTTACGCATGTTCCTGCACTCCCGCCGGGATCGTCTCGGGCGCTGGGCCACGCTTGCGTTTGGTCAAAAGCTCGATGGTCACGAAAAACACCGGAGTGAGGAACAAACCAAACAACGTCACGCCGAGCATGCCCGCGAACACCGCGATGCCCATGGCGTGACGCATCTCGCTGCCAGCGCCGCTGGCGGTGACGAGCGGCACGACGCCCATGATGAATGCGAACGACGTCATCAGGATGGGGCGCAACCGCAGGCGGCACGCTTCGATCGCGGCGTCGATCACGTCCATGCCGGCTTCGACGCGTTCGCGCGCGAATTCGACGATCAGGATCGCGTTCTTGCACGCCAGGCCCACCAGCACGATGAAGCCGATCTGGGTGAGGATGTTGTTGTCCGAGCCGACCAGCCACACGCCGATCATGGACGACAGCAGACACATGGGCACGATCAGAATGATGGCGAGCGGCAGCGACCAGCTTTCGTACTGCGCGGCCAGGATCAGGAACACCAGCAGCACGCACAGGCCGAACACCAGCGAGGCAGTGTCGGCGCTCGCGCGCTGCTGATAGGTGAGATCGGTCCACTCGTAGCCGTAACCATTCGGCAGCGTGCTGGTCAGCACGCGTTCCATCGCAGCGGCCGCTTGATTGGAGGAGAAGCCGGGCATTGCCTGGCTGTTGATGTCGGCGGACAAATAAACATTGTAGTGAGTGACGCGATCGGGGCCGGTCGCAAACTGCACGTTGGCCACCGAGCCCAGCGGCACCATGTTGCCCGCGGCGTTGCGCGTCTTCAGCTCGGCGACGTCTTCCGGATTGCTCCGGAATTGCGCTTCCGCCTGCGCGTACACGCGATACGTGCGGCCGAAGCGATTGAAGTCGTTCACGTAGGTCGAGCCGAGGTAGGACTGCAAGGTGCCGAACACATCGGAGAGCAACACGCCTTGTGACTTCGCCTTGACGCGGTCCACGTCCGCGTACAGCTGCGGGACACTGTTTTGAAATGTCGTGTACGTCGCCTGCGGGATCAGCTCGGGCTGTTGTCGCGCCTGATTCAAGACCTCGTTCACGACCGCCGAGAGATCGTCATAACCGCGCGCGGCACGATCCTGGATGTAGAGTTTGAAACCGCCGGTCGAGCCGAGGCCTTGCACGGGAGGCGGCGGCACCACCAGGATCAATGCATCGCTGATGCTCGCGAACTGCTGCTGCAGCTGACCCACGATGGCGCCGGCGCTCAATTGTTTGCTGTCGCGTTGGTCGAAACCCTTGAGCCCGAAGAACACCACCGCGGCGTTGTCGAGGCTGACGAAGCCGTTGGCGGACAAGCCAGGGAATGCCACCGCGTGCTGCACGCCTGGCGTCTTGATGGCGATCTCGGACATGCGACGCACGACGTCTTCGGTGCGATCCAGCGACGACGCATCCGGCAATTGCACGATGCCGATGACGTATTGCTTGTCCTGCGCCGGAATGAAGCCGCCGGGCACGATACGGAACATCCACCACGTGCCCAGCAGTAACAACACGAATCCCGCCAGCACGAAGCGCCGCCACCCGATCACGTCGCAAACCCGGCGGCCATATTGATCGGAGACGCGTCCAAACGTTCGGTTGAAGCCGCGGAAGAAGCCGCCAAGCACACGATCGATGCCGCGCTGAAACGCGTCGCGATCGTGCTCGGGCTTGAGCAGCAGCGCGGCGAGGGCGGGCGAGAGCGTGAGCGAGTTGAGCGTGGAGATGAGAGTCGAGGCCGCGATGGTGACGGCGAACTGGCGATAGAACTGACCCTCGACGCCGCTCACGAACGCGACCGGCACGAACACCGAGCACAGCACCAGCATGATGGAAATGATCGGCCGTGTGACTTCGGTCATCGCCGCGTGCGCGGCGGCGAGTGGCGCCAGCCCACCAGCCATTTTGCGCTCGACGTTCTCGACCACCACGATGGCGTCGTCGACGACGATGCCGGTCGCGAGCACCAGGCCGAACAGCGTCAGCGAATTGATGGAGAAGCCGAGTGCCAGCAGGATCGCGAGCGTGCCGATGATCGCCACGGGCACCGCGACCAGGGGAATGACACTCGCGCGCCAGCTCTGCAGGAACACCACGACGACCAGCACCACCAACAAAACCGCCTCGAGCAATGTATCGATCACCGCCGAGATCGAGCTACGGACGAAGACGGTCGGGTCGTACGGCACTTCATACGCGATGCCCTCGGGAAAGCTCTTCGCCAGTTCGTCCATCGTGCGACGGACCGCGGCCGACAGCTCTAGGGCATTCGCGCCGGGCAACTGGAACACGGGCATGCCGACCGACGGTCTGCCGTCGAGCATGCTGCGCAGGGCGTATGTTTCAGGGCCGAGCTCGATGCGTGCGACGTCGCGCAAGTACACGACGTCACCATCGTCGCCAGTCTTCACGACGATGGCGCCGAACTCTTCCTCGGTTTGCAAGCGGCCGCGTGCGTTGACGGTGTATGAGAATTCGGTGTTTGGCAGCGCCGGCTGGCCACCGATGCGGCCGGCCGCGACTTCGGTGTTTTGTTCCTTGACGGCGTTGAGCACGTCGTCGACGCTCATGCCGCGGCCCGCGATCTTGCCCGGATCGAGCCACAGTCGCATCGCGTAATCGCCCGATCCGAATACACGTACGTCGCCAGCGCCTGGCAATCGCGCCAGCACGTCACGCACTTGGATCACCGCGTAGTTGCGTAGATACAGCGAGTCGTAGCGACCGTCGGGCGAGATCAGCGACACGACCATGGTGAGATCGGGCGAGCTCTTCGCGACCACGAGGCCGATCTGACGCACGACCTGCGGCAGGCGGGTCTGCGCCTGGTTGACGCGATTCTGAGTCTGCACCTGCGCGATATCGAGCTCGGTGCCGAGACGAAACGTCACGGTAATCGTGAACGCGCCATCGGGCGTCGCCGACGAATTCATATAGATCGCGTTCTCGACGCCGTTGATCTGTTGTTCCAGCGGCGTAATCACGGTCTCGGCGATGGTCTTCGGCGAAGCGCCAGGATATTGGCCGCTGATGACCACGGTCGGCGGCACGATCTCGGGATATTCGCTGATGGGCAGCAGCGGCAGCGCGACCAGGCCCGCGACCACCACGATGATGGAAATGACCGACGCAAAAATCGGCCGGTCGATGAAAAAGGAAGAAATGTTCATGCGGAGCCGCTCAGGTGCCGCGGCCGGTGGGCGTCATCTGCCCGGGCACTGGCTTGATCTGCATGCCTGGCCGTACGCGTTGCAGTCCGCTGACGACGATCTGATCGCCGGCGCTCAGGCCGTCCCGAACTACGCGCAGCCCATCGACGTTGCGTCCGAGCTTCACGGGCCGATACTGGAGGGTGTCGTTCGGTCCGACGACCAGTACGAAGCGCTGGCTCTGGTCGGTGCCGATCGCGGTGTCGTTGACCAGCACGGCGTCGTACTCGGCGCTGCCGAGCAATTGCACGCGAGCGAACAAGCCGGGCGTGAAGCGACCTTCCTGATTGCTCAGCACGGCGCGGGCGCGAATCGTGCCGGTGCGCACGTCGAGCTGGTTGTCGACGAAGTCCATCTGGCCCTCGTGCGGAAAGCCGGTTTCGTCCGCCAGTCCCACTCGCACCGGATTGCGCGCGTCGCGGGAGCTCGATCGTTCGCCCTGTCGCGCCATGCTCTGATATCGCAGATACGCGTTCTCGTCGCCTTCGAAATAAACATAGATGGGATCGACCGAGACGAGGGTGGTCAGCAGCGTGCCGCCTTCATTGCCGCCGGAGACCAGGTTGCCCTTGGTGACTTCGGCGCGGCTGACGCGACCGTTGATGGGCGCGACCACCTTGGTGAAGGACAGCATCAGCCCGGCCGAGTCGAGCGTTGCTTTGGCCGCCGACACGCTGGCTTCCTGCTGATTCAATTGACTCAGCCGCGTGTCCAGTTCTTCGCGCGAAACGGCGCCGGAATCCTTGAGCTTTTGCGCGCGGGCCGCTTCCAGTTTCGCCAGCTCGTATTGAGAGCGCGCCAGTTCGAGGCCGGCGCGGGCGCGATCGTAGTCCGCCTGGTAGGGACGCTGGTCGATCACGAACAGCACGTCGCCTTGCTTGACCTGCTGCCCTTCCTTGAATTTCACCTCGTCGATGTAACCCGACGCGCGCGGTCGCACCTCGACGCTGTCCACCGCCTGGAAGCGGCCGGTGTATTCGTCCCAATCCTTGATGCGTTTACTCACCACCGCCGCGGTGGCGATTTCCGGCAGCGCCTGCGCCGGCGGCGCGCTGGGTTTGCAGCCCATCATGGGCAATACAGCTGCCAGCAGGATGAGGGCAGGAGGAGCACGCCATCGCTCGTGGAAACTGGGCATCGGGATCTCACTATTCGTCGGCCAGGACGCTCCATTACCCACTGGGGCCGCAGCGGAGTCTTGTATCCGTGTGCTGAGTTGCCGCCGCGCCACGACACGGCACAATATGCGCACGCCGATTCCAGCGGCTCCCCATCGCCTGCAGCACACTTTCGCGCATCCCATGGACACACTCCTGCACATCATCGAGAGCTATGGGCTGTGGGTGGTCTTCATTTGCGTGCTGCTCGATCAGGGCGGGCTGCCGTTTCCCTCGTATGCGCCGATGATCGTGACCGCTGCGCTCGCCACCGATAAGCAGGAGTCGCTGCTGCCGGTGTTGCTGGTCGCCACCGCGGGCGCGTTGATCGCGGACCTCGCATGGTTCTTCGGCGGCCGGCGTTTCGGCGGCAAACTGCTGCGTTTGATGTGCAAAGTGTCCTTGTCGCCGGACTCGTGCGTCGGTCTGACGCGACGGATCTACGTTCGCTGGGGCGCGCCGTCGCTGATTCTCGCCAAGTACATTCCAGGTTTTGCCGCGGTGTCGACCACGCTCGCGGGCGAGTCGGGCACCAGCGTGCGTCGTTTCATTATTTATGACGGCATCGGCGCGGCGTTGTGGGCCGCCGGCGCGGTGGCGCTGGGCGCCATCTTTCACGAAGCCGTCGAAGCGGTGCTGATCCAGCTGGATCAGCTCGGACAGCTGGCGGTACTGCTGCTGGTGGCGGCGATCGCGTTGTTCGTGCTGGTGAAGTGGTGGCAGCGGCGCCGCTTCCTGGAGCAGATCCGCATGTCGCGCATCAGTATCGACGAGCTGGGCACATTGCTCGACTCAGGGATGCCACCGACGATTCTCGATGTGCGCACACCCGAACGTCGGGCGGCTTCGGGATGGATTCCCGGCAGCATCAGCGTGCGCGACCTGTCCGAGCTGCAACTGGCGATGGGCCAGGAAGTCATCGTTTATTGTGATTGTCCCAACGATGCTTCCGCGGCGGTGGTCGCGAAGAAGCTGCAGGAGCAAGGCTTCAAACGAGTGCGGCCGCTCGCAGGCGGCATCGAAGCGTGGCAGGCGAAGGGACGCCGCGTCGACTATTCGGCCGTCGACGCCGAGAGCATGATTTGATGAGCGGCGTGCCGTTACTGGCGAGGCACGTTCGAGGACACCGGATTACGGGTGTTCTCGGCGGCCGCGTACTCGGCTGGGGAAACATAACCGTCGCCGTCGGTATCGATCTCGGCGAAGGTCTGAGCCAGTACGTGATCGAAGCCGGCTTCCGAGCGGCTCAGACGATGGTCGCCATTGCGATCCAGCGTCGCGAACGTGCCGGCGGCCGACACCACCTTGGGCGGCGTCTTGTCGCTGTGAGCGACGTCGGCGAACGTGCTGAAAGAAGCGACGAAACAGACGGCCGCGGCACTGAGGGCGAATGGTTTGAACTGCATGAAAACGGGTCTCCTTCGGACCGGCGGCGAGCACATCCTGCGCGCGCATTCAAATCGACGGGCCATGAATACTCCCTGAATGCCGTAAAGCTTCCTAACGCGCGCGTCACAAACATAGATTCGCGAGCGGCGGACATTTGTATTCATCGATGCCGCGCATAGAGCCTAGCGAATGGAGTCGCCGGAAACGAACGAGTACGATTTCGGACACTGTTAAATTGCTGAGAAATCAGCGCGCGAGCAACCACGGAGAATTCGCATGCCAAAAGAAAGTTCCAAGAAAAAAATTGCATCCATCGGCGCCGGTCTGGCCATCGACATCGGTATCGGGACCCAGGATCGTGAGAAAATTGCCGACGGATTGGCGAAGCTGCTGGCCGACACTTATTCACTCTATTTGAAGACCCACAACTTCCATTGGAACGTCGAAGGACCGATGTTCAACACTCTGCACCTGATGTTCATGGAACAGTACACCGAGTTGTGGAACGCGCTCGACGCCATCGCCGAACGCATTCGTTCGCTCGGCTATCCGGCGCCGGGCACCTACAGCGAATTCGCGCGCCTGACGTCGATCGAAGAGACCGAAGGCGTGCCCGAAGCGCTGGACATGGTTCGCTTGCTGGTCTCGGGGCATGAAGCCGTGGCTCGCACCGCTCGTGGAACGTTCCCCGCCGCGGAAAAAGGTGGTGACGAATCCACTGCCGACCTGCTCACGCAACGTCTGCAGGTTCACGAAAAGACCGCGTGGATGTTGCGCAGTCTGTTGAAATAATCGTCACCTGATTGCATGCCCGTTGCGGGTCAGCGGGCATGTAGCAACTTGTCGAGCGCGTCCTGTGCGTCGTCGTCCAGATCCTGGAAGCGCACGGAAATCCGGAATCCCTCCATTCCCACACACGCACAGCAGACCACCGACCCGCGTGCCTGCAAGCGCACCGGCAAGCCGCCGATGAAGGCGCTCACTCGCACCAAGCCGGTCTCGCCTTCGCGCACACTGCGATCGAGCAGCAAGCCGATGCCGGTGCTGGAGACTTGAATCGCCTTGCCGGTGAGCACGGTCGTGTGATCCAGGCGCAGATCGGCAGGCCAGCGCATGACCTTGATACGCGCACCGGTGTCCGCCGTGGGCCCGGCCGAGGTAAACAATGACTCCATGTCGGCTTGTTCTTGGTTGAAAGACGTTGGGACCGCCCGGAGGCTCGCTAAGCCACCCGTGGCGGGCTGAAAGGGTACCGTAACCGTCCGCGAACAGGGGGCCGTCGGCGCGGGCGAATGCCTGGAAGTGTGAAGCGGCTCTCGTGGTTGCGCCGATGTGGCGGTGCTTGGCCGCCACCGGTGGTGACTGTGCCAGTGGTGAATGCCGGGCGCGGCGCGGGTACTATCGACTTCCGATCCAGCCATGACTTCCAATTCCAAAGACAGCGCGGCTCCGTCCGCCCAAGGGGATACCGGAACCGCGGTGAGCGCGGCGGCTGGGGCCGGCGGCCGTCCCCAGTCCGGTCACAATGGGCCCAGCCGTCATGAGCAAGTCCTGGACGAAGCCGCGCGCCAGTTGAATCAGAAGGGCGTGCTGCTGACGTCGCTGGCGGAGATCGCCGCCAAGCTCGGCGTCACACGCGGCGCCATGTATCACTACGTCGCCGATCGCGAGGACCTGGTTTTCCAGTGCTATCGACGCGCCGCTGAAATCATCGCCCGCCACTTGC
>JBEVKA010000453.1:0-11448 GCA_040509855.1 Steroidobacter sp. | reverse complement strand
GCAGCTCG
Source organism: Steroidobacter sp. (assembly GCA_040509855.1). Classification (GTDB taxonomy): domain Bacteria; phylum Pseudomonadota; class Gammaproteobacteria; order Steroidobacterales; family Steroidobacteraceae; genus Steroidobacter. The sequence goes on along the minus strand of JBEVKA010000453.1, from coordinate 11,440 downwards.
ATGGCAGTCGGAGCCCGGAGTCGTGGGCGGCATGCCGTAAAAGCTGAACGGACTGCCGGCGCCAAAGAAGTCCTCCACGCCGACTCGTCCCATATCGCCCCGTTCGAGGGACAGCGCGACTGCCGAGAGTCCGGCGTCGAGCATGCCGCTGTCGCGCAGATCATTCACAGACCTCAAGCCCTCGGCCATCAGCACTCGAAATGTTCCTTCCGCCGCGAAGGCGCGTTCGGAGAGGGGTCCACGCAGACCGGTGCAATCTTTGTCGCGCTGAGCGTCGATGGCCGATAGATAGGTGCGATAGTCGGACAGCGCGTGAACACTCTCGATTGCCACCTTGGCTCGGCGAGACCGCTCAGCAGACGGACACAGCACGTCGAGACAGGCACTCGCAGCTGTCGGGCGTTCCATTACGAGGTCGTCGTTGAAGCCTTGCATGGTTCACTCCCCGCCGACCTCACTCATCACATCTGTGTCGTCGTCGTTGGCGGCAGCGGCGCGCATGCGCATCGCCGTCGCGCTGCCTGCTATCGGCAGTATCGGATTCAAGATCTCGATCGGCACCAACAGGAGCATTTTCCGGCAGAAGCGTAAAGAGCAACCACGAGGTTGCATGTGAGCTGTTCCCGGGCTATAAATTGGCAACCTCCAGGTTGCATATGAAAGGTGGCTCATGGAAACCGACCGTATCGAGAAGCGCATTTTGTTGCGCGCCCCGCGCGAGCGAGTGTGGCGCGCCATCGTGGATTCGGCGCAGTTTGGCAAGTGGTTCGGCGTATCGGTGAAAGGGCCATTCGTGCAGGGCGAACGCGTCGTTGGGCACATCGTGCCGACGTCCGTCGATCCCGAGGTCGCGAAATTACAGGAGCCGTGGGCGGGGATGGCTTTTGACTTCCATGTGGAGCGCATCGAGCCGATGAATCGTTTTTCGTTTCGGTGGCATCCGGGCGCCGAGGAAGTTGGGCCGGAGGCGCCCGCGGATCAGATGACGACGGTGACTTTCGAACTGAAGGATGCTACGGGCGGGGTGCTGCTGACGATCACGGAGACGGGCTTCGATCGCATTCCGCTGGAACGGCGGGCCAAGGCGTTTGCCGACAACGAAGGTGGCTGGGAGATGCAGACCAGGCTCATCGAAAAGTATCTGGCGCAAAATGGTTAACACCGTGCAGCGTCCGCCCGCGGCCTCGGCGTTTGCCGGGGCCGCTCCCGTGTTCGCCGCGCTCGGCGACGAAACACGCCTGCGCATCGTCGCGCATCTATGTCGAGGCGGCCCGGCATCGATTTCTCATCTGACGAGCAGCGTCGATGTTTCGCGTCAGGCGGTGACCAAACATCTGCTCGCGCTGGAAGATGCGGGACTCGTGCGTAGCGGCCGCGCTGGTCGCGAACGCATCTGGGAACTGCAGACTCGCCGGCTCACTCAGGTACGCCGCTACCTGGAGCAGATTTCCGATCAATGGGACGATACGTTGCAACGGCTCAAGGCTTTTGTCGAAACCGACGAGCGAGGCTGAGGCCATGTTCAAGGTCGAACTGTGCGTGGCCCTGGTTTTGGTGGCCATCTCAGCGACGGCGCAATCCGGCGCGCTACAGCTGACGCCTTGCAAGCGTGACGGTATCTCGCCGCCCGCCAGGTGCGGAACGTTCACCGTCTGGGAGAATCGGGACACGAAAGCCGGTCGGACCCTCGATTTGAATGTGATCCTGCTCGAAGCCACCGGACCGGATCGGCGTGCGGATCCGATTGTTTATCTCGCGGGCGGCCCGGGTGAAGCCGCCGCTTCGATGGCGTCGACATACGATCGCGACGAGATGAGACAGCAGCGCGACATTCTGCTCGTCGATCAGCGCGGCACCGGCAACTCCAATGGATTGTATTGCAGGCTCGAAGCGACCGCGCCGTTGCAAGCTTTCGTGCCGATGATGGATCCGAGCAGGATCAGCGCATGTCGTCAGCATCTGGAGCGACAGGCTGATTTACGTTACTACCTGACGACCCATGCGATGGACGATCTCGACGAGCTTCGCCGCGCACTGAGAGACGAACGCATCAATCTCCACGGCGATTCATACGGAACACGCGCCGCGATGGTTTATCTGCGCCGTCACGGTGAGCACGTGCGATCGGTTACTTTGACGGCCGCCGATTCTCTCGGCTACGCCTCGCCATCCCGTTTTGCTCCGGACGCCGAGGCGTCATTGCGCAGTGTGCTCCAGCAATGCGCAGCCGAACCTGCATGCAAGGCAGCGTTTCCAAAACTCGGGGAGGACTACCAGACGACCGTGCGTCGTATCCAGGAAGGTCCAGTGAACGTTCGGCTCGAAAATCCTCGCAGCGGCGATCAAGTCGAGGTGAGCTTGCGGGCCGCCGACTTCGCCGAGGCACTTCGGGCCATGCTCTACAATCCCGAAGCGACGCGCCACATACCAATACATCTGCACCGGGCTGCCACCGCCAACGACTATCGGCCATTCGCGGAACTGCAGATCAAGCGCAACCAGGCGATCGCCGATGCCATCGCTCTGGGGATGTATTTTGCGACGACGTGCACCGAGGACATCGCGGGCGTCGATGCCGAGGCTGTCTACGCGGCCGGACGCGGAACATTCCTTGCCGATCACCGCGCCCGACCTCACATCCAGAATTGTAAAGGCTGGCCATTGGGTCAGCTGCCAAAAGACTTCAGGACGGATGTGACATCGGACGCACCGGTGCTGATTATCACGGGCGAAAACGATCCGGCCACGCCACCCGCCAGCGCGCGCTCCGCCGCTTCTCGGCTCAGCAACGCCAAAGTAATCATCGTCCCGCAAGGCGGACACTCGTTGGCGGGATTGATCGGAGAAGATTGCGTGAAAGGACTCGCCACGCGCTTTCTCGAAACAGCAAATGTCCAGTCGCTGGATGTGACTTGTGTGGCGAAGGTGCGGCGACGACCTTTCGTGCTGAGTCTCCCGTGATAGAACATCAGTTACCGCGTCCGCTGCTGGTGCAGAAGGGCGTGAGGCCCATTGCCGACTTGATGCCATTCACGACCATCTGTTTGAACTGCGGCTGACCTGGAAATCCTGAGCCATCCGTGAACGCAGCGCCGTCGTGCCCCAGTGTGGTCACCCAGGAGCGCCCGCCGTCGTAATACTGACACCAGGTCACCGGATGGAAGTCTCCGTGTCCCGGATGCAGCTCGCGTCGTGTGGCCAATGTTTCCTCGTCCACGGTGGCCAGGAACTTCACGCGCGTGGGGAAGGGTTCGAGGTTGTACCACTCGTCGCGAAACGGAAACGTCTTGGGCAAACCGCTGGTGGAGGAGTCGTTGCGCGTAACGATCTTCACCATGCCGTCCTGATTCGCGCCGTGATCGTAATAGTTGGCGTTGCCGAGCAGGCCTTCATACCAAGGCCAGTTGTATTCCGTGCCGAACGCATTGTGGATGCCGACAAAGCTCCCGCCGGCTCGAATGTACTGACGCAACGCTGTCTTCGCCGCGTCCAGGTGCGCGCTGGTAGAGGTATTGATCGCAAACGCCGGATCGACGGCGCGACCATGTGCCTGCAACGTATCCCGAGTGGTGCTAGCGAATATCACAGCCTTGTAACTATGCAGATTGGTGAGGCGCGTGACGTCTTCGGTCCAGTCGACCTCGATGCCTTCCTGCTCCAGCCAGCTCTTGAGCGAGTTCTGCATCACATTGCCGGAGCCCAGTGGCGGATTGAGACCCGCGGCGAGGCGAGGGCCGAGATTCGCATGACGCGGGCCGGCCGTGCGTGAGTAGATCAGCACCCGATTGCCTTCGCGTTCCGCCGCCGCCCAATCGTGATAGCAGCGCGGATCGACGCCACGACACACGTTATACGCGGGATCGTAGCTGCTGCTCTTGTCGTCGCGATCATGGCGGTCATCGTCGTCGTAGCCACGATCGCCTGCGATCGACGTCGACGTCAGCGCGAGTGTCGCGGAGGCGAGCAATGCTGTTCGCGCGAGAGCTGGCTTGTGCGTCATGTTTCGTCCCCCTATTCGTTGCTGGCCGGCTGTACGACTTCCACCTTGCCCGTCGGGCGTGGGCTGAAGCAGTCGTTGAAAAAATATTCGCCGGGCTGATCGAACCGATACGTCGCCGACTCACCCGGCGCGAGACGGAAGTTGAACAATCCTTCGAAGAACTGCGTGACGCAGTGTGTGTTCGCATTCGTCGCCGGGTTGGTGAAGGTTACGGTCGTACCGGGCGCGACGCGCAGATGAGTCGGCGCCATCGCATTCACCGCGGTCGATTCTGTCGTGCCAACGGTGTTGCTCGCCGCGTTGTAGGTGCGAGCCAGAACGATGGTGTTCGCCACGACACTGCCTTCAACTGGCGAGCCTGACACAGGGCGTCGCACGACAGGTGGAGGAGGCGTGGGCGCTGGAGCGAGTTTGCCGCCGAGCTTGAAGGCCCAGAGGTTGTCACCGCGCGGCGCGGAGTTGCCGTAGGGAATGCCGGTGCCGCCTGCGTAAATAGCGATGTATTGCACACCATCGATCTCGTAGGCGATGGGGCTGGCGCTGATCGCGGCGCCGGTTTGGAAACGCCATAGCTCACGGCCGTTTCTTGCGTCGAGAGCGAGCAGGTTGCCGTCGGGCTGACCGATGAACAGCAGATCCGACGCCGTAGTGAGGATGCCGTTGCCGTGAGCCAGCGAATACGGCGTGCGCTTTTTCCAGCGCACGCGATTGGTGCTCGGATCGACGGCCACAATGCCGCCCGTCATGTACTCGCCCGGTGGGCGCAGCCCGTTGCTTGACTCGGTGAGTGAGTGAGCCGCGGCGACGTAGCCGAAGCCGGTGTACATCAAGCCGGTGCTGTGGCTGAACGATTGGTGATTCCAATCCGCGCCGCCGCCGTGACCGGGAATCGACAGAATCGGCACATCCCAATGCGCCGCGTATAAACAACCGCGCTGGTAGTTCGGCACCGCGCGATTGGGATTGCCTGGAATCGATGTTCCCAGTGGCTGATCGACCACGCATGTTTCCGTCCACGCACCTTGTCGTGGAAACGGTTGCGTCGGCGATGTTTTCTGTCGCGGCTCTTGTGGGACGGGTACTTCATCGATGCCGAGCGGCGCGCTGCCGTCGCGACGATCGAGGATGAAGTACATGCCGGACTTGCTGCCGTAGACGATGAGCTTGCGTTCGCGCCCGCGAATCTTCGCATCCACGATCACCGGCGCCATGACGTTGTCCATGTCCCAGATGTCGTGATGAATGGATTGGAAGTGCCATTTGTATGCGCCCGTGTCCATGTCGAGTGCGACGATGGAGTTGGCGAACAAGTTATCGCCGCCGCGAGTGGAACCGTTTTGAGAAGAGCCGGCGCGAACGTTGCCGAACGTGAAGTAGACGGTCTTCAGTTCCGGATCGATGGCGGGATGCATCCAGGGTGAGGCGCCGGCCTCCTGCCAGCTTTCGCCTTCCCAGGTATCGTTGCCGAACTCACCGGGACCGGGTGCGCCCCAGAAGTGCCAGAGCTTGTCGCCGGTCGTCGCATCGAGCGCCAACGCGGCGCTGCGCGGGCTGTCATTGGTGCCGATGAACAGACGGCCGCCGTAATAAACAACTGCGACCTTCTCGACGTTACCCCAGCCTTCATGCTGGCGCTCCCACACCACTTCGCCCGTGCCTTTGTCGAGTGCGACGACATAGTTGTCGCCGGACAGTGTGTAGACCAGTCCTTGACCGACGGCTACTCCGCGACGCGTGAGATTCCCGCGCGTCTGCAAGTATTTCCATTTGGTTTGTCCGGTGCGTCCATCAACTGCAATCACATTGCCGAGTGCCGATTCGAGATAGATCACGCCGTCCAAGACTACCGGCGTACTTTGATTTGTGCCGGTCGTCAGGCCACCTTCGATCCTGTTCAGCCATACCGCGCCGAGCTTGCGCAGGTTTGCTCGATTGATTTGTTTGAGGCGGCTGTAGTTCTGATTGCCGAGATTGCCGCCGACCTTGGGGAAGTCTTCATCGCCAGCGGTGCAGCAGGTTTTCAGATCGGCGGCGCCGGGGCGGTGATGGTGGCCGCCTTTGCGATCGGTGACGTCGTCACCTGCATGAGCGGCGAGAGTGGTGAGCGATAGCGCAACGGTCGCGAGCGAGGAGGCGAGTGCGAGCTTCATCAGGATCTCCCTGGCGCTGTGTTCACATCCATTTCAGGCGCAAAGGGGGAGGTCGGCGCGCACGGCAGCCACCGTGCGAATGTCACATCGCACGCCCCCTCATCGTCGTTTGTTTGCTATTCGCCGCCGGCGTCCATGCGCCAGCGGTCGGCCGACCATAATGAACCATTTAGTACATGTCAACGACGGCGGCGCGGAATCGCCGTGCTTGACACAAACGTACTAGTTCGTACACTCGGGATGAAATCCGCTCGCCCCCGGGCCGGTGCGCGTGTTCTCGAACGCGTTCCAGCGCTCAGGGCAAGGAAATTCGCGAGCGTCGCAGAACATCGTCAAGTCAGGGGGCAATCGATGCGTATTAAAACAATGGCCGCCACGCGGGCTGCGTCTTTTCTCGCCGTCATCGGCACCAGCACCGCATTCGGCCAGGCCGCCGAACCGGCCAGCACCGCCGCGAGCGAGCCAGTCGAGGAACTGGTCGTCACCGGCTCGCGTATTTCTCGGCCGGATTACTCTTCCAGCAGCCCGATCGTCACCTTCGGCGAACAGGCGATCACGCAAGCGGGCACGGTCAATATCGAGAATGCTTTGAATCAGTTGCCGCAGTTCGTGCAAGGCCAGACACAGAGCACGATCGGCGCTGTCGCTCTCGCCGGCCGCGCTTCGCTGAATCTGCGCGGCCTGGGCGAGCAACGAAACCTGGTGTTGCTCGACGGTCGACGGCTGCCGCTGTCGAATGCAAACGCTGTCGTCGACGTTAACCTGATTCCACAATTCATTCTGGAAGGCGTGGAAACAATCACCGGCGGTGCGTCGGCCGTTTACGGCTCCGACGCGATGTCGGGCGTCGTGAATTTCAAGAGCAAGCGGCGCCTCGAAGGTGTGCAGATTGATTGGCGTTCGGGCATCAGCGACCGCGGCGATGCGAATACCACGGACGTCGGCATCACCGCAGGCTTTGCGATCGACGAGGAACGGGGCAACGTGCTGCTGTCCGCGGGTTATACCGACCGCGATAAGTTGTTCGGCAAGGATCGCGACTTCTATCAGCTCGGCGTGCTGTCATCGTTCGTCGCCAACGGCACTTACGTGCCATCGCCGACCAACCTGCCGACTCAGGCAGCGGTCAACGCGGTGTTCTCGCAATATGGCGTGGCGGCGGGGACGGTGCTGAACTCACGCACCTTGGGTGTGAACGACAACGGCACGCTGTTCGGTCAGATCGGCGTCATCAACTATCAAGGTCCGACCAGCGGTTATTTCAGCACCACGGGCGCCAACGTGCGCCAGCCGGTCACGTATCAGGAGTTCATCGTCAATCCGATGGAGCGCAAATCGTTCTTCGGCAAGTTCGACTATGACGTGGCCGAAAACATCGAAGCCTACGGTCAGTTTCTCTACAACCGCACGATGGCCACCGGGCAAGTGGGATGGACGCCGACGTTGTTCGTCGTGCCCACGGTGCCGGTGACGAATCCGTTCATTCCAGCCGATCTGCGCACGATCCTGGCGTCGCGGCCGAATCCGACGGCGGACTTCACCATCAATCAGCGTTTCATGGGCTTGGAGGCGCGCGCCTTCCCCTCCGATTTCACGGTGGGCCAATATATCTTCGGCGTGCGGGGCGATCTGCCGTTCAAGGATTGGCAGTGGGATGTCTACGGGTCGTACGACTCGACCGACCTGGTCGAGACGCAGGACAAGGCCATTCTGAACTCCCGCATGCGCGCGCTGCTGTATGCGCCGGACGGTGGCGCGTCGATCTGCGCCGGCGGCTTCAATCCGTTCGGCTTCAGCAACTCGACCAACGTTTCGCAGGCCTGCCGCGACTATCTGGAGGCCGAGACGCATGACTACACCCAGCTGACGCAGACCATCTTCGAAGCCAGCGTGAAAGGCTCATTGTTTGCCCTGCCCGCGGGCGACCTGAAGTTCGCATTCACATTGGATACTCGCGAGAACAAGTTCGAGTTCGATCCGGATCCAGCGCGCGAGAACCTCGATATCATCGGCACACTCCAGACCTTTCCCGCGCAAGGTTCCAGCGATGTGAAGGAAGCGTCGCTCGAATTGCTGGTGCCGTTGCTGAAGGACAAGGCATTCGCGCGCCGCTTGGATTTGAACCTGGGCTTCCGCGTGTCGGACTACGATGTTTCGGGCAGAGTTGAAACCTACAAAGCGGACGGCATGTGGCAACCGTTCCGCGGCTTCTCGTTCCGGGGCGGTTTTGAGCATGCGATTCGCGCGCCGAATATCGGTGAGCTGTACAACCGGCTCGGTGCGCAGGCTCAGATTGGTTCGCCGCCGGGGCAGGGCGATCCTTGTGATGTTCGCGCGTCCGCTCGCACCGGTGCGAATGGTGCGGCAGTTCGAGCACTCTGCGTCGCGACCGGCGTGCCCGCGCCAATTGCCGATACGTATCAGTACACGACCGTCGCAATCGGCGTCATCAACAGTGGCAACACCGACCTCACTCCTGAGGAAGCGGACACCATCACGTTCGGTGCCGTGTGGCGGCCGGCGTTCGATGCCGAGTTGTTCTCCGACCTGTCGATCTCGGTGGACTACTACGATATCGACATCAGCGATGTGATCGGGCCCGTCAGTGGCGGCACGGCGTTGAGCAAGTGCTACAACCTGGATGGCAGCAACCCGACCTACGCTGCCAGCAATGTTTACTGCCAGATCATCCAGCGCAATGCCACCACCGGCGGTGTCGATATCATCGCGACTCCTTACTTCAACCTGGGCGGTCTGCGCACCAGCGGTGTCGATGCACAAGTGGACTGGCAGTTCCCGCTGGGTCCGGGCAGCCTGGATGTGAATTTGATCGCCAACTTCACCAACTCGTATGAAGTGCAGCTGCTCGAAGGCTCGGCCTGGCAGGAGTTCGCTGGCACCATCGACGGCACTCAGAACGGCGGCATTCCGCTGCCGGATTGGAAGACGCTATTGTCGCTGACGTATCGGCTGTCCGATTTCGAAGCCGGCCTGCGTTGGCGTCATCTACCCTCGATGGAGGATGTCACGGCGATCACTCGGCCGGCGAGTCCGGCAGCAGGTGTGCCGTCCTACGATCTGTTCGATGCGACGCTCGCGTATCGCTTGAACGATGGCATTCTGTTCCGTGGCGGCGTGAACAACATTGCCGACGAGGAGCCGCCCATTGTCGGCGGCACCATCGGTCAGACGCAGCCGGGTACGTACGACATTCTGGGTCGTTATTACTACGCGGGCTTGCAGTTGAACTTCTGAGCCCGATGCGGGCGCCGAGGAGAGTGAGTCGCGAAAAACTCTTCGGCGCTTTCCAACGCGAGCCGCGCGCATTCCTCCAGGCCGACGTTGTTCGCCAGCGCGACGTTGGGAATTTCGAGCGAGTAGGGAATGTCAGATGGCAGCGCGCCAAGGATGCCTGGCAGGTCCAGGCCGCCGGCGCCAGGAAAAATTCGTTCATTGCGTGCGGCGAAGATCAGGCCGTCCAGCGTCGCTGGTGGCTCGCGAGGCGCATCGCAGACCTGCGCATAGTGAAACCACGAGCGTGGCAACTGGGCCAGCTCGGCAATGTCATCGTTCGATCGGGAGAAATGCAGCGTATCGATCAATAGTCCGCCATTACTTCGTGCCGCACCTCGCACGATAGCGGCCGCACGCACCAGATCCGCCGTCTCCGTCCACGTGACAAATTCAATATCGGCAGTGAGATTCCGCTGAGCGGCGGCATCGCATAGTTGCGAGAAATGTTCGATGACGCGTTCGAGGTTCGAGTCGCTACCCTGCGCGATGAGGTGCCTGGCGCCGAGCTCGGCGCTGACATCCAGCAGCGCATCGTATTCATGAACGTCGAAGTCCGGCGTCAGTCGAATTAGTTCGACATCGAGCACGCGCACGCCGGTAGCCGCAAGCTCGCGCTTGGTCTCCAACAGCATGGAACGATCTCGATGCAGTGGATAGCGCGGCTCCTCGGCGGTCACCGCGTTGAGTCGCAAGCCCACGTAGGAATAACCGGCCTTGGCCGCCGCGACGATCATGCGTGGCGGTGACAAGCCCAACACGGTGAGATGGGCGAGGGAATATTCAGGCTGCATGCACGGTCCGGGGACGACTGTCACAGTGAACCAAATAGTACACACGTATGGACTAGTTAGTCCACAAAGGACTAATCTTGCGTTCGGCCGCCGCGGGGATTCTCATCGTCTCGATGAGTGCGGACGGCAGCGGGCCGAAGAATGCGACGATATGGGCACTACATCGGCGGCAAGGAGACTCCGCCGCACGGCGGGAGCTATCTCGCCAGTGAGAATCCGTACACGGGTGAAGCATGGGCCGAGGTAGCTCGCGGAAACGCCGACGATGTGGCGCAAGCAGTGGGTGCGGCGAAAGCAGCGTTTGCAAACCCGGGCTGGTCTGGAATCACCGCATCGAAGCGCGCCGCGCTGCTGAGAAAAGTCGCCGATCTCATTGCCTAGGAAGCGCCACGACTGGCACAGATCTAACAACGCGATAACGGCAAATTGGCTGCCGAGGTCGATGCCCAGGTTCGATATGTCAGCGACTATTTTCATTACTACGCGGGGCTCGCCGACAAAGTGCAAGGCCACGTCGTTCCCAACGACAAGGGCGGCGTGCTTACTTACATTCGTTACGAGCCGAAGGGTGTCATCGGGATCATCACACCCTGGAATTCACCACTGACCTTGACCAGCTGGAAGCTCGCGCCAGCGCTCGCAGCCGGCTGCACGGCCGTCATCAAACCCAGCGAGTTCACCTCCTGCGCCATCGTGGAGTTCGCCGATCTGTTTCGACGCGCCGGCTTTCCAGAGGGTGTCGTGAACGTTGTGACCGGCTATGGAGGTGAAGTTGGCGCGCCGCTGGTGACGCATCCCGACGTTGCTCACATCGGCTTCACCGGAGGAGAGGCGGCTGGCATTCGTGTCTATGAGCTGGCTGCGCGCGGCTTGAAGACGGTGACTCTGGAGCTAGGCGGCAAGTCGCCCAACATCATTTTCGACGACGCCGATCTGGATCAGGCGTTGAATGGCGTGTTCGCTGGAATCTTCGCCGCTTCGGGCCAGAGCTGTCAGGCCGGCTCGCGGCTCCTGTTACAACGATCCATCCACGACGAATTCGTGGAGCGACTGGTCGCGTTCACCAAGACCCTTCGCCTCGGCGATCCAGCGTTGCCCGAAACACAGATGGGGCCGATCGCCACGCGTCCGCAGTTCGAGAAAATTCTAGGTTACATCGACATAGCCAAGCGCGAAGGAGCGACATGTGTAGCCGGAGGCAGGGC
>JBEVKA010000452.1:0-8541 GCA_040509855.1 Steroidobacter sp. | reverse complement strand
CTTCCTGCTCTCTGATCGCGCCAGCGCGATCACTGGCGCGGCGATCCCTATCGTCGGGCGCGTTTAGCGCTCATAAAGTCACATCGGCCAGGCTGCGCGGCTCCGGTGGCGGCTGGACCGTCACGCGATTGCGACCCTGACGTTTGCTTTCATACAAACATCGATCCGCCTCGTCGAGCAGATCGTGGGTCGTCAGCGGTTCCACGCTGGCGCGCGGTGAGAGATGGCCAATGCCGACGCTGATCGTGATCGACAGCGTGCCTGCCGAAGTTGTGATTGGTGTCGTGGCGACGGCCGAGCGCAAACGTTCCGCGACCAGCAGCGCCGCCTCGCGATCGCTATGGGGCAACACAGCCACGAATTCCTCGCCGCCGAAGCGCGCCAGGATATCGAACTGACGCGGCAGCTTGGTCTTCAGGGTGCTGGCGAGCTGACGCAGCACATCGTCGCCCACCAGATGTCCGTGCTCGTCATTGATGTGTTTGAAATGATCCACGTCGATCAATAGCACCGATAGCGGCTCGGAGAACCGACGCGCTCGTTTGAATTCGGCGTTGAACTGCCGATCGAATGAGCGCCGATTGGGCAAGCCCGTCAACACATCAGTTGCCGCCTGGCGTGCTCTAGCTTCAAGCGCGCGTCGCAGTCGGTATTCGAGCATCACGATTCGTTCGGCCACTCGCAGGCGCGCTTTGAATTCGGCCGGCGGAGAATCCTTACGCAGGCAGTCGTCCGCTCCCGCTTCCAGCGCCGCGATCACTCCGTGGTCATGATCGTTGCCAGTCAACATTACAATGTAGGTATAACCGGGCCACTTGCGCGCGCGTAGCTCGCGACACAATCCCAGGCCGCCCATGCCTGGCATGTGGAGATCCGTGATGACGATGGGACAAAAGTTCTCGCGTAATCGTTTCAATGCTTCTTCGGCGCTCGCGCACATGCGCGTCATATGCCCTTGTTCTTCGAGTTGAATCGAGACCAGCTCGCGCGCCGACTCGTCGTCATCCACCAGCAGAATGCCCGGACGGCCCGATATCGCCAGCAGTTGCGTGGTTTCGCTCGTACCCATCGAGAGTAGTAATGGTTGGTGTTGGTCATCGAACAATGAAATGTCGCGGGCCAATACGTCAACTTCGGCAGAAACCGGCGTCTCCCGGCGGCGACGTGCGTCAATCGCCGACGATTAATTGCTGTTGCGGAGCGCCGCGTACGCGCGCACTGGAAACGTTCCCATGCCGTGAACTTTGGGTGGCACGGCGGTGAACCGTGCGCCGCTCGCCGGCAACTGTTCCAGCCCTCGCAGGTGCTCGACGATGGGAATGTTTGCTCCCAGCAGCGTGGTGTGAACCGGCCGGCGACCGTCGGCGGTGTCGTCGATGTTGTATGAGTCGATGCCGACCAGCTTCGCACCGGCCTTTTGGAGATATTCGGCGGCGGCCGCGGTGAGAAACGGATGATTCTCGAAATATTGATCGGTTCGCCAGTGCTTGGCCCATCCGGTGTTTATCAGTACAGCCTTGTCGTGAACATCCACGGCACCGAAGGCTTCAGCCGGGATGGCGCGGCCCGACATGCCCGCGGCGTGCACGACTACGGTGTCCAACCCCACCAGTGAGCTCAAGCCCAGGCCGGCGATGTCCACTCCATCGGCGAAGCGATGAAACGGACTGTCGATATAGGTTCCGGTGTTGGAGACCATGGTGATCTTGCCGATCTGGAACTCCGTGCCGGGAGCATACAAACTGCGCGACTGTTCGCGACTGAGGTGATCGCAGATCAGCGGCGCCGGCAGACCCTTGTACGTAATCATGCCGTCTTCGATCGTGTGACTCAGATCGATGAGCGTCGTGTCTTCGTCGCTGCTCTCAGTGACGGAAGCGACGGCCGAACGTTTGTGAGCTTCGGCGATGATGGTCTTGTTCAGGATGCGCACGCGCCCGACCATCAGCAGCCGCAGATCTTTGACGATGTATTGGGCCAGCGCGTCGTCCGCGATGTCCTCGCCTGCGATGTCGAGCCGGAAGCCCTGGCCCTGGATGCCGCCGCCGTTCAAGAACTCGATGTCGAAATCGAACTGCACTCGCTTTTTTTCGCCGGCCACACTCATCTATGGAAGCCTCGGTGAGAGAAGACGCTCAGTATCCGCCAAGCGTGGGCTCACGACCATCGCAAAGAAGTGAAGGACGCTCAAGTCGGGGCGAACGATGCTAGATTTCGCCACCATGAACTCCACCAAGATCAACCCCGACCGGCTGATGGAACATGTGCTGAGCACCTATCACACGCTCAGGTATGGCATGGTCATCATCACGCTGTTGTATCCCGTGGTCATCTACCTGGCGGGTGCATTCTCCGGCGAGGGGTTGAAAGGATCGCTCAGTGACTACTACTGGTCGGATGCTGCGGGCGCGGAGCCGTACCTGCCGAGGACATTGTTCATCGGCGGCCTGTTCGCGATTGCCGGGTTCATGTATCTGTACAAGGGATACACGTTCAAGGAGAACGTGGCGCTGAACTCCGCGGCATTGCTCGCGATCGGTGTGGCACTGGTGCCGACGTCACATGGGGAATGGGATCCGGGCTATTGGCACGGTGGGTTCGCCGTAGCCATGTTTCTTTGTCTCGTGTACGTCGTGTGGTTCCGTGCCAGAGACACACTGGATCTTCATCCCGCCGAGAGCGGCGACGGTCCGGCGACGAAACGTTACTCGCGCGCGTGGTATCAGGCCCAGTACTCGACATTGGGAACAGTGATGCTGCTCTCGCCAGTGACCGCGGCCATTCTGGAGCTGACGGTGGGCGACAAGTCGTATGTGTTTTTCATCGAAGCCGCCGGCATCTGGGCCTTCGGCGGATACTGGCTGGCCAAGAGCTGGGAGTTGCAGCGGCTGGCGAAGGAGCGCAGCTTGATGGCCAGCGCCGTTACGACCAAGAGCCCCGAGCTGCACGTGGTGGAGGCAGCGCGGTCTCAGGCGATGAATGCGTGATGAGCTAAGATGCCGCCTGCTGGTGCCGCCGCCATGAAGGCCTGTTCCATATCAGAGGAACGATCATGACCATCGAGTACGAACTGTTCGCAACGCCGGTGGTGTTCGTCGTTGACAGCGACGTAACGGTGCGCGACGCGCTGGCTGCGATGATTCGCGCCGGGGGCTGGCAATCCAGGACGGCTGCTTCGGCGGAGGAGTTTCTGATGCTGCCGGACGCTGTGGCTCCCGGTTGCCTGGTGACCGAGCTGCACCTCCCGGGCATGAGTGGCCTGGATCTGCAGCGCCGGGTGCGTGATCGCGAGGAATTGCCGATTATTTTCATGAGCGCAAACGCCGATCTGCGCGATACGGTGCGGGCCATGAAAGCGGGGGCGTTCGAATTCCTGCCCAAGCCGGTATTGCCCGACCTGTTGCGGGACGCGATTCGCGCCGCCATGGAGCGCAGCTACTTCGCCCTGCGACAGTTGACCCAGATTCGCATGCTTCGGGAACGTTACGATCAGCTGAGTCGCCGCGAACGCGAGGTCATGAGCCTGCTGGTGCGCGGCCGGTTGAACAAACAAGTGGGCGGCGAGCTCGGCATCTCGGAAATCACCGTGAAGGCGCATCGGGGCCGGATGATGCGAAAAATGCAGGCCGCTTCCTTTGCCGAGCTGGTGACCATGGCCGCGAGCCTGCATCAGCCGCTTCATTTGTAAGTGACAGCGAGCGCCTTTCCTGAATACTTACAGTGTCTGGCCCGCTTGCTCGCGCACCAGATACCCGGCGTACCAGTCGGGCCAGTTATCGTCTCGCCCGCCGATTCGCTGCTCATGTTCGCCGTGCGCTTCCGAGGCACGTCGCAGGGCGGCCGCGAGATCGGCGGTCGAGTTGAACGTTGTTTGTTCCGGATCCACGCGGCCAGGGAGTCGCGTGGTGACTTCCTGCAGCAGCCAGGTATTGCCGTCGGGATCGCCGAACGTCGCGAACGAGGCATAGCTGCGCCCGGCAGGATCGCGTCCCTCCTTCGGTGGCTCACCGGGGCCGCGATGAAATATTTCGCTTACCGTGGCGCCGCGATCGATGAGATCGGCGCGCGCCGCTTCGATATCCGTGACCACGAGGAACAGCCCGCTGGCTGAACCCGGCTGCGCTGTCGTGAGGCCCTTGCCGAAATGAATCGAACACGGCGACCCTGGCGGCGTGAATTGCACGCCCCGAAATGCATCGCCGACGATGAAGTCGGCATCCAGCCGCCAGCCCAGGTCGGTGTAGAAGCGCTTGGAGCGATCGACATCGGCCACCGGGATGACGACTGCTTCGAGTTTCATGTCGAGTTTCCGCGCTCGCGTGCTGCTCATGTCGGGACTCCTTTTCCAGGATGATCCCGCGAATCTCAACAGAGGCGAGCGGCGGAAGCGATTACACCAAGGTATCGGTGCGCTAAACCTGATGACTATCCGAACGTGAAGGCGAACAGCTGCGCGCCCGCATCGAGAAACTCGATTTCCAGCTGCCGGTCGGCAATGGGAGGCCGCTGACGGATCAGCTGATACATTCGCGGCTGGTCGATGACTCCCTGGCCATCGGCGTCCACATCGACGCCATGCGCCGCGCCGGGCGGTTGACCGCCGATCGTCACACGAAAGCGCAGTTTTGTCCCCGGCATGGCTGGACCCATGACGAGGTGAACATCGCGCGCGTGAAAGTGGAATGTGACTTTGCCTTGGGCTCGATTCGCGACAGCGAACTCCCGCGTCATGGTCCAGTCGCCAGCGAGCGCCCACGCGTTGAGTTCGAGCCGTGCAGGAGGCCGGTATATTTCACGCCGATCGCGAACTTCGCCGCCCGGCGACGCGAAGCGCTCGGCCTGCGAATAGCCGAGATAAGTTTCCGGCGTCTCGAGATTTTTCCAGTCGGCCGCGACTTCGGCGCCACGCGCGTCGGCAGCGATGCGCGAACGATCGACGTCGTCGTGACCCGCCTCGGCCAGCAGCTGCTGAATCATCGTCTCCAGTTTGTCGTAGTCACCCTCGCCGAACTGGCGATGTCGAACATAGCCGCGTGCATCCACCAGATAGACGGCTGGCCAGTAGCGGTTTTTGAAGGCGTTCCAGATCGCATAGTCGTTGTCGACGGCGATCGGATAGCCGACATCCTGATCCGCGGCAGCCCGCCGGACATTGCCGAGGTCTTTTTCGAAACTGAACTCCGGCGTATGCACGCCGACGATCACCAGTCCCTGGTCGCGATATTTCTCGGCCCAGCCGCGCAGGTAGGGCAGCGTGCGCCGCCAGTTGATGCAGGTGTAGGTCCAGAAATCGACCAGCACCACTTTGCCTCGCAGATCCGCAGTGCTCAGCGGTGGTGAATTGAGCCAGGTCGTGGCTCGCGGGAGCGAGGGCATCGGCCCTTCAACGGACAACGTTGCTGGAATGCTGGCGGGAATGGCGAGCAGGCTCACCAGCGTCGCCGCGAGCGCAAGTCGAAGTGTTCGCATGATGTACCCGAGTGTGAGCCAATCGCACCAGGCAGAACAGGACACCAAGGTATCGAGTGCAGCTAGTATGACGGCTCGGTTAGGATTTGACGAAGGGATACAACATGGACAACAGGACAGCAAGGATCGTCGTGCTCGCCGCCATGGCGTTGCCATCGCTCACGTTCGCGGGCACCTATGTGGAAAGTGTGGCGACCAATCACTTGTCGCCGCAGACTCAGTCGCAATCCATGCAACTGTGGGTGGGCACGGGCCGTTTCCGCATGGAGATGCAGGGTGGGCAGGCAGTGCAGATCTTCCGGGACAAAGCGTTCTACACCTTGAGTCCCGCCACTCGGAGTTATTCCAAACTGGACAAGGCCGCGCTCGAAAGGTTGATGCAACAGGCTAACGAGGCGAACAAGGGTCTGGAAGCGATGCTGCCTCCGGAGCAGCGGGGCAAGACCAAACAAACCCAGAGCGCGCCGAAGGTCGAGCGCTCGGTGAAGCCGACCAGCCGCACCGAAGCGTCCGCGCTCGGGCAGCAGTGCAAAGTTTGGGAAGTGTTCGCGAACGCGAGCAAGGTTCAAGAGATGTGCGTGGTGGACATCGCGACACTTCCGAATGGAAAGGAACTGGTCGCGACCATGGAGCAGGTCAGCGAAGCATTCAAAGGAACCGCCGCGGGCGCCGGCACTGCGGATGTCTGGGAGAACGTGAAGGCAACCAACGGCTATCCCGTCATCACGCGCACCTACGTAAACGGCAAGCTGCTCCAGGAAGTCAAAGCCACCACCATCCGTAGCGCGCCCACGCCCGATTCGCTGTTCGAGATCCCCGCCGGATTCCAGCAGCGCAAGGTGGGCGAGAGCGGCTAATAACTTCTTAAAGTCCTCGCCGCATACTGCCGCCGGATTTGCCGATCCGGTGGCCAGCGAGTAGCGTTCTGCGGGCCCGCCCGGATCGTCGGAGGACCCTTGCATCTGCTGCTCGTCGAGGATGATCTGCCGCTCGCCGAAGCGATTTGCGACGGCGTCCGGCAGCAAACGTGGCGCATCGAGCACGCCGCCGACGCCGAGGCGGCCAAAGCGCGACTGGTCGATCACGATTTCAGCGCCATCCTGCTCGATATCGGCCTGCCTGGCGCGAGTGGTTTGTCGTTACTGCGTTGGTTGCGTGAACGTTACGACTCTTCTCCCGTGCTCATCCTGACGGCGCGCGGACAGCTGAGTGATCGCATCAAAGGATTGGACGGCGGTGCGGATGACTATCTGGTCAAACCTTTTCCGCTCGATGAGCTGTTTGCGCGCATTCGTGCGCTGACTCGTCGCAGTCGTGGGCATGTGGTTCCAGAGTTCGCATGTGGTGATGTGCGACTCGATCCCGCCGGACGCATCGTCACACGCGCGGGTGACCGTGTTTCATTGAGCGTCTACGAATACCGAACATTACTCGCGCTGTTCGAGCGTGCAGGACGCGTCGTCACTCGCGATCAACTGCAGGCCATCGTCTACGAAGACGAGCGCGATGACGTGGAGAGCAACACCATCGCGGTGTTCATCCATCAACTGCGACGCAAGCTGGGCGAACACGTCATCGCCACGGTTCATGGCCAGGGCTACATGATCGGCGAATCCAAATGACGCAGTCGTTGAAGCGCCGGATGCTCACAGCGTCGGTCGCGTGGATCGTGCTGGCGTGGAGCGCGTCGCTGGTCGCGGTTTATCTGTACACGGCCTACAGTCAGAGCAGCATCTGGGACGATCGACTGCGCTCCATCGCGAGCAAATTGCTGGAGATCGTGCCGGGCGATGTCGCTTCGAGCGCGCTGCTTCAATCGCGTTCCGCTGAGGCTCGGGATGAGCTGACGTTCCAGATCTGGCGCGATCAGCGAGACCTGCTCGCTAGCACGACTGGTGCACCAAAGCAGGCATTGAATGCGAGCTTCACCAATGGCTTCGCGACGGTACCTGTCGGCGGCGGAGCGTGGCGAGTGTACTCGGCGTCGAGCGGCTCCATTCAAGTTCAGGTCGGCGCGCCGCGAGCCATGATAAATGCGGACTTCCGGCGTCATGCGTTGCGAGCGGTGTCACTGGCTGCGCTCCCACTGGCACTGAGCGGGTTGTTGCTATGGTGGTCCGTGCAAAGAGCATTGCAGCCGGTTCGACGCATCGAGGCGACCGCGCGCGCGCGTTCGATTTCCGATCTCACCCCGTTGCCGACGGAAGGGCTGCCGAGCGAGCTGCAGCCGCTGGTGCAGTCGTTCAATCATCTGCTCACTCAGCTGGACAGTTCGATTCAGACCGAACGCCGGTTCATTGGTGACGCCGCGCATGAGCTGCGGACGCCGTTGTCGGCGCTGCATGCGCAGCTCGAAGTCGCCATGCGTGCAACGTCGATGGAGGAGAAGAATGTCGCGCTCGGCAAGCTGCAAGTGGCCGTGCAACGGAGCATTCGTTTGTCGGAACAGCTGCTCGATCTCGCGCGGCTCGAAGCAGGCGCACGAGTTCCGTTGCGGGACTGGCATGCACTCGATGAGATCGTGCGACACGTGGCGAGTGAATTCGAAATCGGTGCACGTCTGCAGGAACGTCGCATGGAGCTGACGATCGAGCCGTGTCGCATTCATTGCGACATGGATGAGATCGGCATCCTGGTTCGGAACCTGGTCGACAACGCTTTGCGCTACACGCTCACGGGCGGGACGGTTCTAATCAGCTGCGGGCATAGCAGCTCCCACGTGTTTGTCCAAGTCGCTGACGACGGACCGGGTGTTCCGATCGAGGAACGTTCGGCGATCTTCGAAAGATTTCGTCGCGCTACACGTAACAACGCGGTTCGCGGTAGTGGTATTGGCTTGTCGCTGGTGGCGAAAATCGCGGCGCTTCATCACGCGCAGATCGAAACGGATGAAGGTACTGGCGGTCGCGGCCTGACGGTAAGAGTGCTATTTCAGCCGAGCGCTTAAAAACTTCCTAATCGCGCTTTGCCAGGATGTCGTCGAACATCCTGGAGAGCGAATCATGAGCGAGTCCCCGTTGGCGCTGTCACGACGCGAGGTGCTGAGCGCCGCTTCTGCATTGTTTGCAGTCG
>JBEVKA010000451.1:0-4639 GCA_040509855.1 Steroidobacter sp. | reverse complement strand
CGCGTACGGAAAATTTTCCACCTGCGCGTGCCTGAGCTCGAATCGAACCTCGTCGATCAAGTGAAACTGCGGCGGCAGATCGGCGGGCGGTCCGAGCAGCAATGCTGTTTCCAGTTTCGGTGTGCCCTGGCCGAAAAACGAAAACGTATATTCACCGTTCTCCTGTCGGACGATGTTTGCTGCGCGCACCAGCACGTACTTGACCTGCGGCGCTTGTTCCAACAGCTGCTGCGGCGACATCTCGAGCATCCGCCAGGACTCATATAACTTGTCGAAGTGCTGCTGAGTCAACAGGAAATTGTTTGCTATCACCGAGCACTCGGTGAAATAGCGGATGTAGTGTCCCGCCGTGCTGTCGGCCAGCACGATGCCCGGATCTTCGGCGCACGCCTTGCGCATGGCTGGAAAGATTGGATACACCCGGCCAAACCATAGATCCGCGGCGCGTGGGATCGGCGCCACCAATGAATGTCTGATCTGCGGAATGTAGGTGAGCAATAGCGCGAGCGTGGTCAGTAGATAAGCGCGTTTACTCATCTCCATGCGTGGCGCAACGTAGTCGTTCATCACCACCAGCCACGGCAGATACAGTGCAAAGCCGCCGAAGTAATGCAGGCGCAGCTGCATCGAGAGCAGCACCAGGCCCATGGAGGAAGCGATCCAGAACAGCAGACGCGGCGACTGCCGCTCGCGCCAGCACTGCACGATACAAAGCACCAGCGTCACGGGCGCGAGCCAGCCCAGGAACGAATAAAAATACGCCACCGACATGGCGCCATCCTCGCGGGCCATTCGGATCGGCGAGCGCATCTCCTGAATGGAGTCCAGGGTCCCGAGCGTGCCGCGCAGGAACGACTGCGCGATCAGGATCTGGTTGACCAATGGAAACAGCAGCACCGCCGCCAGCGCGATCATCGCGACGATGTTCCGGCGCGTCGGTTTGAGCCATGTCAGCAGCAGCGCCGTGAGCGCTGTGCCTACCACGACGTACAGATGAAACCAGGACAGCGTATAGAACTCGAACCTGCCCTCGCGGAACGGCAGTGATGGCGCCAGCACGGCCAGCGCCGATAGCAGCAGCGCGATCGCGAAGATCACGATCGGCTGACGCGGCAAGCTGTGACCGAGCAGCCAGCGTACGGCGAGCGCAGCCAGGAATGGCAGCTGCAGGATGAACAGGCCGTTGTGAATCGTGAGCGACAGGCCGAAAGTCACGCCGAGCGCGATGCTCGATGCGCGGTCGGGATTGCGAAACCACGAGAGCCCGGCCGCCAACGCCGCCAGCACGCAGATGAGCTCGGCGAAGTGATGGTCGATTTCGCCGAACCCATGTAACAGCTGGGTGGTCGGCGCCAGCGCCATGCACAGTGCCGCCAGTGTCAGCGGCCAGTTCGACAGGCCCAGGCGGCGGCCGATCAGCATCAGCAGGCCGATCGACAGTGTCACCGCGGCGACCGGAATCCACAGCAGAATCCTGATCGGCTGCTCGCTCAGTCCGACCGCGAGGCCGGCACGCACCAGCCCCGCCATCAGATAGTCGTAGCCCCACGGCCAGGTCAGCAGGCTGCCTTCGGGCGCGTGGATCTTGGTGTCGAACTCGTAGAACTCGCCGGGATGATTCACCGCATCCAGGATGCGGCGGCCGTGATAGAAGCCGTCGTGGCCGATCGGGAAGTAATCCTCGCCGATGTGTCCGGCGGAAATGTTCCAGCTGCACGCCACCACCGCGATCGCGGTGACCACGATCCAGATCGCGAGCGTGCTCCAGTGAATCGTGCCTTTCAGTTGCATCGTGGGTGTGAGTCGCAGGTGTGAAGCGGCGGTAGCATAGATGAGGACGGGCCAGTAAAGTGTGCGACCTCTCGCAGGCGACCGTCACGATGACATTCGGAAGTTTGAATTTATCTCGACGCGACCTGTGGATCGTCGTCGCACTGTTCGCGGTCTCCCGGGCGTTCTATGGCTGGCTCGGACTTCATTTCGACGCGAGCACCTTCCCGGGTTACATGCAGTTCATCGAGCCCTCGCTGCTGACGCAGCGGTTGTTCGAATCGCTGTGGTATTACCACGCCGGCCCGCCGATGCTGAACCTGGTGGTCGGTATCGCGCTGAAGATGTTCGGAGCGCAGGCGATGCTGGCGGTCGGGCTGCTGTTTCATGTGTTGGGTTTGCTGCTGGCGATCGCCGTATATGCACTGACCTGCCGGCTGTCGCATTCGCGGCTGGCCGGTCTCATCACCGCCGGCCTGCTGGTCTTCAGCCCGGCGTTCGTGCTGTATGAAAACTGGCTGATGTATTCGTTCCCCGCTACGGCGCTGCTGACGCTGTCGGCGCTGGCGTTGTATCAATACGTCGATACACGGCGCACCGGCTGGTGCGTGGCGTTCTTCTCGCTACTGACTGCATTGTTGCTGACTCGCAGCCTGTTCCATCTGGCGTGGATGGTGCTGGTGACGGGGCTGCTCGCTGTAATGATGCGAGAACACTGGCGGCAAGTGCTGCGCGCGGCGTTCATTCCTTTGCTGGTAATCGTCCTGTGGTACGGCAAGAACTATTACCTGTTCGGCATGTTCGGCAGCAGCAGCTGGATGGGGCTGGGACTGTCGAACATCGCCACGCTGGTCACGACCCGGGAGGAATTGCAGCCGCTGGTCGAGGACGGCCGCCTGTCCAGGTACGCGCTGATATCGCGCTATTCGCAGATGGATCAGCTGTTCGATCCGTCGCTGCCCCCGACCGGCGTGCCGGTGCTCGACCAGATCAAAAAGCCCACCGGCCAATACAACTTCAACTACCACGGCATCATCGAAGTCGACCGCTACTACACCCACGACGCGCTGACCGTCATCCGCGCGTACCCGTTTTCCTATGTGATTGGCATGGTGATCGCCAACCGGCTGTTCTTTTCGCCGACCAGCATGAATCTGTATTTCAACAAGGAGAACCGCGCGGCCGCGCGCCCCATGGAGGCAGTGTTCAATCCATTGTTCTATGGCGTAGGCGCCGAGCCGTTCCTGGGCAAGCAGCCTCACTTCGGGTTCGCCAATGCCGGGTCGCTCGAGGTGAATACGTCGGTGCCGTTGATTCTGGCTTGGATCGTCGTGCTCGGGTATGGCTACCTGCAGCTGCGAAAAGCGCTGGTTTCGGGAACACGGGAGGAGTTGCCGCGCGCCCTGGCGATCGGCTTCATCGTGCTCACCACGCTGTATGTTTATGCGATCTCCACCACCATCGAGCTGGCGGAGAACTATCGCTATCGATCGTTGATCGAACCGTTGTTCCTGGTGCTGGAAGCGACTGTCATCACCGCGTTCATTAGAAAGGCTCGCGCCCGCTTTTTCCCAGCGTAGAATGCGGGCGGGTTGATGCACTACATGGATCCGCCGCTGACCGCGGCGACAAGGAGAGTCGGTCGTGACATTGAGCCGCAGCGCGCGCATCGGATTGATTAGCGCCGCGCTCGTTGCGGTTCCTGGATTCTTTCTCTACGCGCAATCGCTCGATCAGTTCGTGCACGCACTGCTCGAAGCTGGAATCGCACTGGCCGCCGCCGACCGCGATTTCGTCAATTACTGGATTGGCGCCCGCCTGGTGCTGGAAGGGCAGCATCTGGACCTGTTCACGTGGTCCACTTACCTGCCACACCTGCATAGCGTGTTTGGTCCGGAGGCGCCGCTGCGTAACTGGAGCTATCCGCCGCATTTCCTGTTGTTGATCTGGCCGCTGGGCTGGCTCCATTACGAGCCGGCGCTGATTTTGTTCATGACTGTTACGGCGGCGCTGTTGGTTGCCGCAGTCCTGGAGTTTCGACGTAACTATGCGCCGCAGTCCGACTGGCGCATTCTGGCGCTCGCGCTGGTCAGCTTCGGCATGATGATGCTCGACACAGCTCAGAATGGTTTCCTGACCGCGGCGTTGATGATGTTCGGGCTGGCCTGGCGCAAACAGCGGCCGGTGCTGGCGGGGCTGGCATTCGCTTTGCTCACCATCAAGCCGCAGTTGGGTTTGCTGATTCCCGTGCTGCTGGCGGCCGAGCGCCGCTGGATCACCATTGCGTGGGCGGCTGCATGGAGCGTCGGACTGGTGGTTTTGTCGGCGCTGGTCTTCGGCGTGAGCAGCTGGAGCGCTTACCTGACTGAGACGCTCGCGTTTCAACACATCGTCGTCACGGAGTGGTACGGCGTGTTCGTACTGATGATGCCGACCATCTACGGCAGCGTGCGCGCGCTGGGTTATTTCCCGATAACGGCATTTGCCGCGCAGTGGCCGATTACGATCGCTGGCGCTGTCATCCTGACCGGGTTGATCTGGACCGAGCGGGATGAAATGCGGCGCGCGTTTTTCACCGTCGCGGGCACATTCATCATCTCTCCCTACGCATTCAACTACGACATGGGAGCGCTGGCGGTGCTGGCGGCTTTGCTGGTGGGCTCGCAGGAATTGCGCCGACCGGCTGCGATTGCAGTGGGTGCCGTAGCCACTGTGGCGGCAGCAGTGATGTATTTCGGAACGATGAGCATGCCGGTCACGCCGCTGCTATTGATGCTCGGCGTGCTCATGGTCGCGATCGATAGCAGGTCGCGCGCAGGCGCGCTCGACCAGCTCAGCCTCCCGGGCGTAGTCGTGAATAGAGCACCTT
>JBEVKA010000450.1:0-4848 GCA_040509855.1 Steroidobacter sp. | reverse complement strand
ACCATCGAGTGGCTGGTGAAGAACGTGCCGGAGAGCAACGGCCGCGTCGGCACCATCGGTGGATCGTACGAGGGCTACACCACCGTGATGTCGACGGTGAACCCGCATCCGGCACTCAAGGTCGCGGTGCCGTTCGCACCCATGATCGACGGCTGGATGGGCGACGACTGGTTCCATTACGGTGCGTTCCGCCAGGGCGGAGCGCTCGAATTCGTCTATGGCCAGCAATCGACTCGCAGCGGCGATTTCAAATGGTGGTCGGGCGAGTACGACACTTATGAAACATTCCTGCGCGCCGGCTCGGCCGGTGCGCTCGGCAAGGCGCGTGGGCTGGATCAAATGGGATTCTGGCGTGCGCTCACCGAGCATCCGAGTTATGACGAATGGTGGCAGCACCAGGCGGTCGACAAACTGCTCGCGCAGCAGCCCGTGACCGTGCCGATGATGATCGTCGGCGGCTTGTTCGATCAGGAAGATATCTATGGCAGCCCGGCCTTGTACAAGGCGCTGGCGGCGAAGGATCCCAACGGCCAGTTCGTTCACCTCGTGCTCGGCCCTTGGAATCACGGCCAGGGGCGGCGTGAAGGTCGCGCTCTCGGCCTGCTGCAATTCGAAGGCGACACCGCGGGCTGGTTCCGCCGCAGCGTCATGCAGCCGTTCCTCGATCACTACTTGAAAGATGCGCCGAAGCCGAACACGCCGCGAGTCCTGGCGTACGAAACGGGCGCCAATGAGTGGCGCAAGTACGATCAATGGCCGCGCGTCGACACGCCGCGTTCGTTGTATCTATTGTCGGGCGGCCGCCTCGGCTTCGACGCGCCGGCGGCGAACGAGGATAAGTTCGACCAAGACAAATTTGATGAGTATGTTTCCGATCCCGCCAAGCCGGTTCCCTATCGCGAGCGTCCGATCCTGGCGATGGGCGCGGCCGAGTCGGGATGGGGCGAGTGGCTGGCTGACGATCAACGCTTTGCGGCCTCACGGACCGACGTGCTGGTGTATCAAACCGAACCGTTGACCGAGCCGGTGCGGCTCGCAGGCCAGCCGATCGCGAAGTTGTTTGCTTCCACCAGCGGCACGGATTCGGATTGGGTGGTGAAGGTCATCGACGTGTGGCCGCCGGAAGTGCCGGAGAATCCCAAGCTCGGCGGCTATCAACACATGGTGGCGGGCGATATTTTCCGTGGTCGCTATCGCACCGATTTCTCCAAGCCGCAGCCGCTGGCGTCCAACGAAGCGTTGCCGTATTCGATTCCGCTGCCGCACGCGAATCATACGTTCCTGCCTGGCCATCGCGTCATGGTGCAGATCCAGTCGACGTGGTTCCCGCTCTACGACCGCAATCCGCAGAGCTTCGTGCCGAATATCATGTATGCGAAGCCGGAGAACTATGTGAAGGCGACGCAGCGGATCTGGCGCACGCCAGGAACGGCGAGCGCCATCGAGCTGCCAGTGCTGACGGCGCCGTAACCATCAGCTCAGTAGCCATCAGCTCGGCTGCTGCAATTGTTTGATGTATTCCTGATCTCGGGTGGCGGCTCGCCTGGCGGCGGGCCGCTCCCTGAGTCCGGCCAGATATTTCTGAAACGCGGGCCGGTCTTCGATGGCCTTGGTCATCATGCCCCAGGCGATCTGCGAGCCGAGGTAGACATCGGCGGCGCTGAAGGTCGCGCCCAGAATGTACGGGCCGGGCGTCAGCGCTTTCTCCAGCGCGTTCATCGTGTCCGCGTGGCTGCCGTAGCCGAGTGCGACGGGCCGATCGACCGGCGGACGATTGAGCATGCGATCGACCATGGCGGGCTCGACGCAGCCCGCACCGAAGAACAGCCAGCGATAGTACGTGGCACGTTCGGAAGAACCGACCGGCGGGGCCAGCTTCGCGGCTGGAAAGGCATCCGCCAGATAAGCGCAGATCGCGGCCGCTTCGGTGACCACCAGATCGCCGTGCTTGATCGTGGGCAGCTTGCCCATGGGATTGAGGGCCAGGAATTCCGGCCGCTTGTTCTCGCCCTTGTCGAAGCGAATCAGCTGCGTCGTGTAGGGAACGCCCACTTCTTCGAGCATCCAATGCACGATGCGGGCGCGCGACTGGGGATTGTGAAAGAACACCAGCTCGGTCATTTCTACTCCTCATCCGGGTCTCGATGGGGCTATGTTCCATCGCCGGCGCGCCCATGTACATCCCGGATGTCGGCATCCGCCGCGCTGGATCGTCTTAAGTCGACGACACTCACTCAATCACACAAGAGGAACGACCTATGCCGCGATATGCCGATGGATTCGTGCTGCCGGTGCCGAAGAAAAACCTCAAAGCCTATGCCGCCATGGCCAAGAAAGCCGGCAAGATCTGGAAGGAACATGGCGCGCTCGAATACTGCGAGTGTGTCGGTGAGGACATCGCGGGCGTGAAGTTCGGACTGCCGTTCAACAAGCTGATGAAGCTCAAGCCCGGCGAAGTGGCGGTGTTTTCGTGGATCGTCTACAAGTCGCGCGCCCAACGCGACAAGATCAACGCCAAGGTGATGAAGGATCCGCGCCTGTCGCCGGACATGGTCGGCGACATGCCGTTCGACATGAAGCGCATGGCCTACGGCGGCTTCGAGATCCTGGTCGATTTGTGAGCTGATGACTTCTCCCGATGTTGCTACAGCGGTCGCAGCGGTTGCTGCGTTGGGAGAAGTTTATAAATCGAGCCCCGGAGGGCGGTAGCAAGATCGGCCGGTCGTAGCCTGATCCTGCAGACGAGGTGGGATCAGGTGAGCGGGTAGCAACGAATGTTTGTGACACTCATCGATACTTTCCCGGCCGGTCCGCGCGTCCGCGTGTTGCAACGGTTTGCAAACATCGCGGACGGCGGAGCTTGGCCTACGGAGCGCATGATGGCGCTCGATTACTGCAGCTGGGTGACAGTGACGCT
Organism: Steroidobacter sp.; assembly: GCA_040509855.1. Classification (GTDB taxonomy): domain Bacteria; phylum Pseudomonadota; class Gammaproteobacteria; order Steroidobacterales; family Steroidobacteraceae; genus Steroidobacter. The sequence continues at coordinate 1,931 of JBEVKA010000450.1, read as the reverse complement.
GTAGCCGACGTTTTCCATCGTCTTGACGCCGTAAGCGCCGAAGGCGAGGGACACAGTGACGATCGCGGCAGACATCAACATGCAAACAGCGCGCTGAGTGGTCTGGGTGAGCTGAGTGACGGTATTCATGTGAATCTCCTTTGGTGTCTAAGTAAGCCCGCGTTATTGCGGTGTTCGTGGGTTCTGACGCGAGCTCACGCCAAAGGGTTGCAACGGATCATCGTAAAAAGTGGGCGGATCGGCGAATGGCGGATCGGCACCGGCGAATGCGGTGTGCGGCAGCACAGCGGCGCGTGCTGTGAGCAGCACACTTAAGGTTTGCGGACTTCGCTTCGGCGTTTTTTAAGAGAGGTGTCGTGGATTGCGGAAGCTGGCGGCCGCAATCGAACTCTTATTTGTGAGCGCGCGCCATCTGCGAGCCATCCCTGCCACCTTCGATCCAGCGGCGCACGCGACGGGCATCCGCGACGCGAGTGAGTTTGCCGAAGGAGTTGAGCAGCACGATGATGGTCGGGCGATCCTGGATGGTGGTGCGCAGGACCAGGCACTGGCCGGCGTCCTGGGTGAAGCCGGTCTTTTGCACGGAGATGTCCCAGTCGTCCTTGGACGTCAGGGAGTTGGTGTTGCGGAATTCGAGCAGCTGGCGGCCGACGGCCACCGTCAGCCGGTCGCTGGTCGAGTACTCCTCGATCCGCGGTTCGCGGGCACCGGCAATGACCAGCTTGGTGAGGTCGTCGGCGGTCGAGACGTTGCCGCTCGACAGGCCGGTGGGGTCCACGAAGCGGCTGTTCTTCATGCCCAGCGCCTTGGCCTTCACGTTCATCGCCTTGATGAACGCCGGCAAGCCGCCTTCATAAGCACGACCAACCGCCTGGGCCGCGCGATTCTCCGACGACATGAGCGCCAGGTGCAGCAGCTCGCCACGCGTGAGCTTGGCGCCGACTGCGAGACGCGACGCGGACGCGCGGGTCTTTTCCTTATCGATCGGCAGAATCGTGATCGTTTCGTCGATGGGTTGCCCGCCTTCCAGTACCACCAACGCCGTCATCAGCTTGGTGATGGACGCGACCGGCATGACCTTCTGCGACTGTTTCGCGAACAGGATGGTTGAGTCGGCTTCATCGACCACCAGCACCGAGGCAGACTTGATCTGCGGCTTGCCGGTGGGCAACGGTTGCGACCAGCTGACGGCGGCGAGCAGGCAGGCGGGAAGGGCGAGAAAAAAATTGCGGGCCGCCGGGGTGCTCATCGCGATACGGATCCAGGTTTCGTTGCTATGACATTGAGTGCGCAAAGGTAACTCATTTGCATCGTTTGCGAATGTGAGTTTTTCCCTGTTTACGACGTTCGTCGGGAGCGGCAAAAAATCGCAGGCTGGGTAGAATCGCCGGCTTTCGGGGCGTTGGAACAGCGCTTCCCAAGCGCACGGTGACTCTACTCATGGATGCTTCCACTCCCGCCACCACAGACCCATCGGCCGCGCACGGCAACCTGACTTTCTGGCAGGTCGTGCGGCTGTCCCTCAAGGGCCAGCACTTCGATTTCACCTCGGTGCCGCTGAACCGCGCCGTAATCCTGCTGGCCGTGCCCATGGTCCTGGAAATGATTATGGAGTCGCTGTTCGCCGTCGTGGACGTGTTCTGGGTGGCGCACCTGGGGTCGGATGCGATCGCGGTCATCGGCCTGACAGAGACGGTGATGACGCTGATCTATGCGGTCGCCATGGGGATCTCGTTTGCCGCCACGGCGATCGTCGCGCGCCGCATCGGCGAGCAGGATCCCGAGCGAGCGGCGCAGGCGGCCGGGCAAATCATCGTGATCGGCATCACGCTTTCGGCGGGCCTCGGCCTGCTTATGAGCTACTTCGCGCCGGATGTCCTGCGCCTGATGGGGGCGAGCGAGAGCGTTATCGCATTAGGCACGGACTTCGC
>JBEVKA010000449.1:0-8352 GCA_040509855.1 Steroidobacter sp. | reverse complement strand
CCCGCGCAGGAGCCGAACGGCCGGCGCAATCTGGGCGCGGCGGATCTGCAGGCAATTCGCGATCTGCCGGGGGAGAACTATCTGCTCGACCTGGAGCTGGCGCTGCTCGACGTCACCTTCCATTACAAGATCTCGAACATCTGGACCGGATACATCATCGCCAGCGGCGTGTCGTACCAGGGCGGCTTCCTCGACAGCACCATCGAAGGTTTCCACGACTCGTTCGGCTTCAGCAGCTTCGGCCGGCCGGCGGTGACGCGCAATCAGGTCAACCTGGTGTACGACTTGAAGTCCACGCAGTACGCCAGCCTCGGCACGCCGACGGACGGCGGCTTGCTGGACCCGACCGTCGGCCTGCGATACACGGGCTGGAGCTTGCCGGGGCCATGGCATCTGGCCGCGGAGATCGCGGTGAAGGTGCCAATCAATGGTCGCCGCACGCTGCTGTCGACGGGCAACGTCGACTACGGCGCGCAAGTGTCGCTACAACGCAGAGGGCAACATCATGCGTTCTATGTCGATGCGGCTGCCGTTTACTACGATGGTTCGAGCGAAATTTCGCCGCAGGATGCGCAGCTCATCCCGACCTTGATCTTCGGCTACGAGCGCATGCTCACCGCGCGCACCAACGTCAATCTGCAAGGTTACATCAGCAAGAGCGTGTACTCACACGACGATACGGATCTGGACGAGTTGCTGGGGCAGAAGTATCAGCTCAGCCTCGGACTGCGTCATCGCATGCGAAATTTCCTGGTGACGTTCGGCATCACCGAGAACCTGCAGAACATCAACAACACACCCGACATCGGCTTCCAGCTGGGCGTGGCCTGGGTGCCGCTGCGCTAGATTTCCCCTCGCTGCCATGAGTTGCGACGCCGGCCTCGTGCCGGCGTTTTTGTGTGCGCGGATGCCGCTTGTCGCTGGCGGGCTTTTCTGTCAGATTTATAACGGAACGTCGAGTGATGTTATCTTCCTGACATCGGGTTAGCCATGATCCTGCACCGCTTGCGATTCGCAGCAGTTGCGCTGCTGATGATGGCGGGCGTCGCGCACGCCGACGCGATCGATGATTTCGTGAGCGAGGAGCTGGCGCGCCAGCGCATTCCCGGCGTGGCTGTCGGCATCATGCATCGTGGGCAACTGGTGCGCGCCGCCGGCTACGGCTTCGCCAATCTCGAACATCGCGTGCCCGTGCATCCGGATACGTTGTTCCAGACCGGCTCCATCGGTAAGCAGTTCACCGCCACCGCAATGATGCTGCTGGTGGAAGATGGCAAAGTCCGCTTGGATGAATCGATCCGCACTTATTTGCCGCGCGCGCCGAAGTCATGGCAGCCGATCAAGATTCGTAACCTGCTCGATCACACGTCCGGCATCGCCTGGGATCCGCCAGTGGATCTGCGCAAGGACTACAGCGACGATGAGTTGCTGGAGGTACTGTACAAAGCAAAGCTGGACTTTCCTGCCGGCGCGCGCTGGCTTTACAGCAATACAGGTTACGTGCTGCTCGGGCTGATGATCCGCAAAGTCGGCGGCGAACATTATGGCGACGTGCTGGCGAAACGCGTGTTCGGTCCTCTGCACATGACCACGGCGCGTGTCATCAGCGATCGGGACATCGTGCCCAATCGCGCGGCGGGCTATGAAGTCACCGAGACCTCGACGCTCAATCACGAGTGGGTATCGGCGACAGCGAATTCGACCGCGGACGGTTCGCTGTATCTCACCGTGCTCGACTACGCGAAGTGGAATGCAGCTCTCGATGCTGGAGCGGTGCTCAAAGCGGAATCGTGGGCTGAGATCTATCAGCCCGCCCGCTTGAACAGCGGCAAATCCTTTCCTTACGGCTTCGGCTGGACGCTGGAAAGCAGCCAGGGCCCAGTCCGTCAGCACGGCGGCTCGTGGCAGGGCTTCCAGACGTTCTTCATTCGTTACCTGGAGCCGAAAATTTCGGTGGTCGTGCTGGCCAACAGCAGCTCGGCCCGTCCGGAGGTCATCGCCCGAGGCATTGCCGCGCGCTTCGAGCCGACGCTGAAATTGCCACCCGGCGCGCCGATCGAGGATCGCGAGCCCGCCGTGACCGAGCGTGCCAGGCGGCTCATCGAGCAACTCATGCAAGGCAAACCCGATGGCAAGGAATTCAGCTTCATGTCGCCGGAGGATCTGAAAGGCTACGCGGAGTACTACAAACCTCGACTGCAGCCGTTGGGCGCGCTACAGGAGCTACGTTTGTTCCGACGCTCCGAGGTCGGCGATGACGCGCTTTACATCCATCACGCTCGCTTGGCCAACGGGTTGATGGAAACGACCCTGCAGCTGGACGGCAACGGCAAAGTGGGGCGGTTCGCGCTGCATGAGATCGGCCAGTGGGACGAGCCCTTGCCGCCGGAGTGAGTCATGTCCACGCAAGCAACGGAATTTGCAGTCCAGCCGCCTTATTTGCTGTTCCTGGCGGACGTCACGGATATCGCGGACGCCAAGACCGCCGCGGGCATTCATCAATGGCGCGGCGAGTTGTGTGCCGGACAACTGCGACTGCCGGGCTGCACCGTCGATCTTGGCCTGCCGGATCTCACACCCGTCGCAGCCGTGAGTCGTGGCATCAAAACGATGATTATTGGCATCGCGAATGACGGCGGCTTCATCGCGGAGCATTGGATCACGTCCATCGTCAGTGCACTCGAAGCAGGCCTGGATGTTGCGTCGGGTTTGCATGAGCGTCTGCGTGACGTACCGGCGATCGCATCGGCGGCGGAGCGTTCCGGCCGGCACTTGATCGAAGTGCGACAGCCGGAGAATGTTTTCAAGCCCGGCACCGGTCGCAAGCGTTCGGGCAAGCGCCTGCTCACGGTCGGCACCGATTGCGCCGTCGGCAAGAAATACACCGCGCTCGCGATCGAAAAAGAACTGCGGGCTCGCGGCGTGAAAGCCGACTTTCGCGCCACTGGTCAGACGGGAATATTTATTTCCGGCCGCGGTGTCGCCGTCGACTCGATCATCGCCGACTTCGTTTCCGGCGCGGCGGAATGGCTGTCGCCGGAGAACACTTCCGATCACTGGGATGTGATCGAAGGGCAGGGCTCATTGTTTCATCCTGCCTATGCCGGCGTGACCTTGGGGCTCGTGCATGGCAGTCAACCGGACGCCATGGTGATCTGTCATGACCCGCGGCGTTCGACATTGATGGGTTACGAGGATTTTCCCATCGTCGACTTTCGCACTTGCGCCGATGCTTATCTAGCAGCCGCGCGCCTGACGAACCCGAATGCACGAGTCGTCGGCATCAGTCTCAATACCTCGCATCTCAAGGACAAGCGCCAGGCGCGCAAGCTGCTGGAGAAAACAACGCGCGAAACATCATTGCCGTGCTGTGATCCGATTCGCCTCGGTGTCGGCGAGATCATCGACAATCTGCTGCGTCCATCGCCACGCTGATTCATGTCACCGCCAAAACAGGATCTGTTCGCCAGGCTCGAAGCTCGTCTCGAAAGCTTCACGCCCGCCGAGCGGCACATCGCCAACTACATGCTCGGCAATCGCACCGAGCTGCCGGTCGAAACCGCGGCGTCACTGGCACAGAAGCTCAACGTCAGCGCGGTCACGGTCGGGCGCTTCTGCCGCCTGCTGGGCTACAAACATTTCCGTGCGATCAAGGAGGAGATGCGCAAGAACCCCAGCGCCGCACCATGGCTGGTGGGTGCACAGTTGGCGCAGTTCGTCGACAACTACGGCGAAGCAGATCAGGTTCGTCGCGGCATGGATCTGGAGGTCGCGGCGCTGGCCGAGGTTTACGGCATGGTGGATACGCCGCCATGGAAAGCCGTCACGCAGCTGCTGGTGCGTTCGGAGCTGGTGCAGGTCGCTGGCTTTCAAACCGAGCGCGGGCTCGCGCTGTTGCTCGCAAACCTGCTGCAGTATGTGCGCGAAGGTGTCGAGATGGTCGATACGTCGGCGGGCAACTTCGCCGATGTGTTCGCGCGCAAGTCGAAGTCACGCTGTCTCGTGCTGCTCGACATGCGCCGCTACTCGCGTCAGTCGTATCTGCTGGCGGAGAGGGCCGCGCAAGAGTCGATTCCGCTGGTCATCATCACGGACAAATATTGCGATTGGGGCCGGCGATTCACGCCGCACGTGTTCGCGTTGCCGTCCGAGAGCGGTCAGTTCTGGAGTTCGTCCGTGCCGATGACGTGCTTCATCAACCTGCTGGTCACGAGCGTCGTCGCGCGCTCGGGCAAGGCGGTGGAGCAGCATCTGGAGAAAATGTCTTCGTTGTTCGATCACTTCACTGGTTTCGTCGGCGCGGCCAAAGGCCGGCGTGGCTCACGTCGCTCCTGAGAGTCAAGCGTCGCAATGCTTGCCGGAAAACGGGCCCAATGGTATAGCGGCGCCCGTCATGACTCAGTCCGCCACAAGTTTGCAGACCATCGACGCCGGACCCTTTGGGGACTGGTTGCGAAGGATGCGTCGCTCGCTTAAAGGCGATGAAGGGATGGATGTGCCCTGTGGCGAGTGCGTGGGCTGCTGCGTTTCAGGATATTCCGTACAGCTGCGGCCCGAGGATCAACGCGCTCGGACGCAGATCCCGACAGAGTTGCTCGTCAGCCCACCCGGCTTCCCGACGGGACATATGACCGTGCCGCCGCGTCCCGACGGCGCTTGCCCGATGCTCGACGCGGGCCGCTGCACGATTTATCACGTGCGTCCTCAAACCTGCCTCGACTATGACTGTCGCATCTTCAGCGCCGCCGCCATCGAAGCCGGCAAACCCATCATTGATAAGCGCGTGCGCGAATGGCGCTTCTCCTATCCAACCGAGGCTGATCGGCTCGAACACGCAGCGGTGACAGCAGCGGCCACGTTCATTCGCGAGTATCGCGACAGTTTCGCCGTGCGCGTTCCTGCCACGCCCATGGGGATCGCTGTATTCGCGATCAAAGCTTATTCGGTGTTTCTGGATCCGGCTGCAAACAACAGGGATGCGCGAGCTACGGCAGGCGCCATGCTCGAAGCCGTGCGAATGTTCGATCGTGAGCTGGCCGCCTGGGCGGCGGATTGTTAGCATCGAAGGCACATATAGATACGAAGGGGGGAAGGGATGCGTCGTTCCGCCGTTGTTGGGTTGATGCTATGGATGGTCTGCGCACCGCTGCTGGCCGCCACCGATGAGGCCGAGAAATATATAACGGCGGTGGAGAGTGCACAGTCGCCGGATCGCGGTGGCTACGATTCGCGCACGCTGGCGCAAATAATGGAGCTCGCGCGCGTTCCCGGCGCGAGCGTCGCCGTCATCAAGGACTTCAAGATTCACTGGGCCAAGGGCTACGGCGTCGCCGATGTCGAGAGCGGAGCCAAGGTCGATACCGAAACGTTGTTTCAAGCGGCCTCGATCAGCAAGCCCGTGACGGCCATGGCCATGCTCAAGCAGGTCCAGGACGGCAAGTTCACGCTCGAAGACGACATCAACAAGATCCTGCGCTCATGGAAGCTCGATGGCGGCGAATTCACCAAGGCACAGGCCGTGACGCCGCGCTTGCTCGCCAGCCACACCTCCGGTCTCGGCGACGGCTTCGGTTTTCCTGGCTATGATCCGGGCGCGCCGCTGCCGAGCGTCCTGCAGATCCTCAACGGCGAAAAGCCTTCCAATGTCGGTCGCGTGTTCATGGAGCGGCCGCCGCTGCAAGCTCATAAATATTCCGGCGGCGGTTACACCGTTCTGCAGCTCGCGCTCACCGATACGCTGCGGCGACCATTCCCGGACATTCTGCGGGACGCCGTGCTCGGGCCGATCGGCATGACGCGCAGCTTCTTCGAGCAGCCACTCTCTCCGGATCACGATAAGAACGCGGCTCGCGCTCATGGTGGTGATGGCAAGGGCATGGGGGCGAAGTGGCACGTCTATCCAGAGCTGGCCGCGGCGGGCTTGTGGACCACGCCAACGGATCTAGCCAGGTTCGCGATCGAAGTGCAGCGTTCGACTTACGGCGGATCGAATCGAGTGCTGTCGCCGGCATTGACTCGGGAAATGTCGAGCCCCGTCGGCGTCGGCGACTACGGCGTGGGCTTTTCGCTCGGCAAGCGAGGCGAGGGCTGGTACTTCCAGCACGGCGGCAGCAACTGGGGTTTCCTGTGCTATTTCCTCGCGCACAAGACCAAAGGCTATGGCCTGGTCGTGATGACCAACTCCGATCGAGGCGGCCCGGTGTTGAACGAAATCAGAGAACGCGTCGAACGCGCCTATGGCTGGGATACTTTGGATAAGCCAGTCCTGCGCTGATTCTCACGCCTCCAGCACCACCAGCGCATCGCCGGTATTCACTGCTTTGCCGAGGCTGCAGCGAATGCCTTTCACGCGACCGGCGACGGGAGCGGCGACGGTCAGTTCCATTTTCATTGCTTCGATGATGATGAGCGGTTGACCGGCCGTCACGGCCTGGTCGGGAGTGACCAGGATTTTCCAGACGCTGCCGCACATGTCGGCGGTGACCATGTGACCGTCGATTTCTTCCTCGACGGTCGCGACGACCTCGGCCGTGCTCGTCGCCGCTGGCGCATCTTCCGCTTGCCAACGCGTCACTTCGAGATCGAATGCCTTCTTCTGGCGCGCACGGAAGTCAGCAATGCTGGCTGCATTGTCTTTCAAGAAGCGTTGATGCTGGGCGAAGTCGAATGTTTCCTGTTCGACGCGAATCCTGGCGCGCCCTTCACGGAACGCGTCGCGCAGCTCGGAGAGTTCGGCTTCCTCGACGGGATGGAACTGCACCTGATCGAAGAAGCGCAGCAGCCAGGGCTTGCCGGGCTCGAACGTTTCGTTCTTGAGGAACTTGTTCCAGATGGGCAACGTGCGGCCCACGAGTTGATAGCCGCCGGGCGAGTCCATGCCATAGATGCACATGTAGACGCCGCCGATGCCGACCGTGCCTTCAGCCGTGAATGTACGTGCGGGATTGTATTTCGATGTCATCAGGCGATGACGCGGATCGATTGGCACAGCGCAGGGCGCGCCGAGATAGACATCGCCCAGGCCGAGCACCATGTATCGCGCGGCGAATACGATGTCGCGAACCTCATCACGGCTGGCGAGACCGTTGATGCGTTGAATGAAGTCGACATTGTTCGGCAGCCAGGGCGCCGATTTACGAACCGTCTCGCTGTAACGCTGCACGGCGCCGAGCGTAGCCGAGTCCTCGAACGCCATCGGCAGATGAACGATGCGCGTCGGCACGCGTAGCGTCGAAACATCCGCGAGATGCTGTTCGAGATCGATCAACCGCTGCAACAGCTTGTCCTGCCGAATGCGGCGGCTGTCGTAGCGGATCTGCAGCGAGCGCACGCCGGGCGACAGTTCTTCTACGCCATCGATGGGTTGAGTGCGGAGCGCCTCCATGAGCAGATGCACCCGCAGGCGTAAGGCCAGGTCGAGCACGTTCTCGCCGTACTCCAACAACAAATAATTGTCGCCGGCCTGGCGGTACGCGACGGCAGGTCGATGCGCTGTGGGTAGCAGTTCAGCGATCACTGTTTCCGAAACGGTGCTTGGCTTTGCCGGCAGCGAAAACGGAGCGAGCGGCGGCGCGTCCTGCAATGTTTCGACGTGGCGATCCTGCAACGCTTCGAGTGCCGCGGCGTGTTCGTAGCTGATGCGACGGAACTTGATCTTATCGCCCGGTCGCACCTGGCCGACCTTCCACAGCTCCGCTTTGGCGATCGTGATCGGGCACACGAAGCCGCCGAGGCTCGGGCCATCGCGCGTGAGAATCACCGGACTGTCGCCGGTGAAGTTGATGCTGCCGACCGCGTACTCGCAATCGTGAATGTTGGATGGATGCAGCCCGGCCTCGCCACCATCGCTGCGAGTCCAGCTGGGTTTCGGGCCGATCAGGCGCACGCCCAGGCGATTGGAGTTGTAGTGAACCTCCCACTCGGCAGCGAACAATGTTTCGATCGCGGCTGGCGTGAAAAAATCCGGCGCACCATGCGGACCATACAGCACGGCGATGTCCCACACCGATGGATAGTCGGGAATCAGGCCGACCGAAGGTGACTGTGGCGGCAGTTGCTGCTCGGACTCCGCAGCTAATGGCAGCATGTCTCCCTGTCGCAGCGTGCGTCCTGCATGGCCACCGAATTGGCCGAGCACGAAAGTGGATCGACTGCCGAGATACGCAGGCACATCGAAGCCATGGCGAACGGCGATATAAGTCCGGCAGCCGGTTTTCATGCGGCCGACGATCAAAGTCTGACCCGCCTTCACCTCGACTGGCGCCCACATGAACACCGGCTCGCCATCCAACGTGGCGTCGATGTCGCCGCCGGTGAGCGCGATTACTGTGTCGCTGTGAAATCGCAGCACTG
>JBEVKA010000448.1:0-5233 GCA_040509855.1 Steroidobacter sp. | reverse complement strand
GCGCTAGGCCGCGACTTCGCCGACAAACAGTGGCAGACCACCACGCCGGACGGCATCACGACCGAAGCGCGCTACTGGTCCGACGACTTATATATGTTGCCCGTCCTGCAGGTGCAGGCCTATCGCGCCACCAAGGACGCGAAATATCTCGATCGCGTTTCGATGACCATGGTCGCGTACCTCGCCAAGCTGCAGCAGCCGAATGGCCTGTTCCTGCACAGCGCCGACTCTCCTTATTATTGGGGACGCGGCAACGGATGGGTGGCCGCGGGCATGGCCGAAGTATTGTCGGTGCTGCCGCCCGAACATCCGAACTACGTGCGTATCATGCAGAGCTATCGGCTCATGATGGCTGGCCTGCTCCAGTATCAGAATCCCAAGGGCCTGTGGCTGCAGCTCATCGATCAGCCGGATTTCTGGCCCGAGACCTCGGGCAGCGCGATGTTCACGTTCGCGATGGTCGAAGGGGTGAAACGCGGCTGGCTGGATGCGCCGACCTATGGCCCTGCGGCTCGCAAGGCCTGGCTCGGCCTGGTCACCTATCTCGATGAGCGCGCCGACATGAAGGAAACCGTCGTGGGCACCAACAAAGCCGCCAAGGAAGTCGGGACCGATCTCGATGTGCAAAGACAGTTCTATTTCGATCGTCCGCGACGCATCGGCGATCTGCACGGCCAGTCGCCCATGATGTGGACGGCGGCGGCCTTGTTGCGATGACAATTCGCTCCATCCGGCTCGCGGCGCTGGTCGCGGCGACGTTGGCTGTGACGACTCCGGATGCGTTCGCCGGCAAAGCAACGATCGTGCTTCACAACGAAGCCAGGATCGCACGGCCCGCCGAAACTATCGCCATTCCATTCGCGGAAGTGAAAAAGGCGTTGCCCGATGTCGCGTTCGATCAAGTGATCGTTCGCGATGACCAGGGTGCGGTTGTCACGTCACAAGTCACGGCGATGAAACACATCCATCGCGGCCCGGCGGAATACGACGACCTGATCTTTCAACACGACTTCGCGGCTGGCGAGCAACGCGCGACGCTCACGCTGGAAACATCGCCCACGCCGCAGCCACCGTTTGCGAGCAAAGTGTGGGCGGGATATGTGCCCGAGCGTTGGGATGATTTCGCCTGGGAGAACGATCTCACGGCGCATCGCGCCTATGGTCCGGCGTTGGAACAACCCATCGCGACCAAAGACCAGATGACCAGCAGTGGCCTGGACCTGTGGACCAAGAAAGTCTCGTACCTGGTCGCGGATCGCTGGTATCGCAAGGGGCACGATGGCCTGCACTCGGACACCGGCGAAGGCCTGGATTTCTATCAAGTCGGCCGCAACCGCGGCGTCGGCGGCACCGGCGTCTGGAACGGTCAGCAACTGCTGGTCTCCAGCAACTGGCGCAAACATCACATCTACGCCAACGGACCGGTGCGCGCGATCTTCGAGCTCAGTTACGAACCGTGGGACGCCGGCAATGGCGTCAAAGTCGCGGAGACCAAACGTTTCATAGTCGACGCCGGCCAGCAACTCGACGAAGTGCGCAGCACCTTCGACTTCACTCCCGCATCCGGCTCCGACGGCACGCTGACCATGGCGATCGGGCTCACCGAACATCCTGCCGGCGCGGACGTGCAAGCAAAACGCGACGAACGAAGCAAATTCCTCGCGCTCTGGGAAAAATACAAAGATCACCCGTCGCACGACGAACTCGGCACCGCTGCCTTGCTCGCGCCCGACGCCAAGTTCGCGGGCTTTGCTCGCGCCGGCGCCGACAATCTGGTGCTGGTCAAAGTCAAACCCGGCGAAACGGTTCGCTATTTCGTGGGCGGCGCTTGGAAGCCGGCGGGCAGGATCACGACCGCCGATGCCTGGAATACGTATCTCACATCCAAAGCGGCGGGCCTGGCTGCGCCGATTCGCGTCGAGATCAAGGCGACGGCTGCTCCGCCACCACGGTGATCGGGCTGGTTCCGATCAAGCCCGCTGGCAGCGGCCGCAGGTTTTCCATGTCCTGCGGTTGGAAACGTTCGCCGTAACGAAGATTCAGCAGTCGATAGTCCGGCGGCGCTCGCCCGGCCAGCGTGTTGATCGCGAGATTGCCGACGCGCAGCTCCAGTTCGTTGTCACCTTTCTCGAGATGAGACGTGATGTCGATCTCGTACGGCGTCGTCCAGATCGCTCCCACGCGAGTGCCGTTCACGAACACTTCCGCTGCTTCGCGCACCGGACTTTCCAGCCAGGCGCGGCTGCCTCGCTGCTTGGCATCGAATGGCACGCTCGTGCCAGCGCCCAGGTTCAAGAAGTAACGAACGCCGTCTTTCGGCTCGACGCTGACGTTGCGCTTGTAGGTCGCGATGCCCGAGTAGTAGCGGGTCTTCTCGTCCTCGGTCCACGACGCGAGTGTTTTCATATCCCGGCGCAGTCCCAACGACGCGAACTCGACTTGCCAGTCGGTGGAAATATCGGCCGCGACGTTTCTTGTCACTTTCACCGCGCTGCCCTTCGGTGACGTCCCGAATACAACGATCGTGGATTCGTATGGCGCGAGATTCAGTTCGAACTCGTGGCCACTCAGTGTCGTCACCGCGCCGGTGACCGCGTTCCACTGCTGTGCCGGCTTGCCCGCGCCATCGCGAAAGCGCGCTCGCGTGTTCACCGATCGATTCGTGGTGTTGGCGACGAAATAAACATCGCCCTGAGCGAGCCGGCGATGGATGAAACCCACGGCCGACTGATCGCGCTCGATCCACAGATCCGGATCGAGCGACGCGCGCAGCTCGGCGCCAACCGTGTTCTCCTGCACGACTCGCGCACGCTTGGACACATTGAATATCTTGCGGGTGAGTGTCTGCACTTGCTTGGCCTGAGCCGCCGAGTTGCGATATCCCGCGCCCAGCGACGGCGCATCGCCAACGGCAAGCACGGTTCCGCCCCGACGCGCGAACTGCTCCACCTTTGCATACGTCGACGGATCGATGCGCGTCATCTTCGGTAACAGCAACACGCGATAGCGCCCTTGCAGCTTGTATAGCGAAGCCGCATCGATGTAGTCGAAACCATAGCCCGCATCGAGCAACTGCGCGGTCAACTCCGGCGTCACATACTTATGCATCTCATCGCTGACGGTGGCGCGACCGGGCTGAGTGGCGGCCCACGCGTCGTTGGTCGGCAGCAGAATCGCGACATCGTTGGCGGGACGCCCCTGACGTAATACATGGCTCACGCGCTGCAAGTAGCGGGAGATGTCCGGCATCGCCAGCCACCAGGGATTTTGATCGCTGAACACGGCCGCCGCATACAACGCCCAACCCGGCTCGGCCACACCCGGCGGCGTGTAGGGCCAGCCATGGCCGATGAGCTGGTTGATGCCTTGAAGGAACAACACATCGGCCTCGGCTTTCATGTCGAGCGGCGTGGCGCGGAACGACGGCGAGTGCAGCCACGTCCACGCTTCGGCGGATGTCACATCACGATCGAACAAATGACTCCCAGAGGTCGCCCAGCGCGTGGTCGTGAATGAGCGCCAGCTGTTGCCCTCGCCCTCCGGCAATGTCACCAGCGCATTGCTCGACAAGGTGACCGGCGGGAATCCATAGGTCTGGGAGCGGAATTTGGTGCCACGTGCCTGCGCCCACGCATTCGCGGGCACGAGATAGCGCTCATCGATCAGTTCGGAAAGCGTCTGCCCCCAATCGTGTCGAATATCTGCAGCCTGCGGCCCCGTATCGAGGAACAATGATGGCAGCAGCGGCAGCAAGTCATAACCGCGTCGTCGTTGGAACTGCTCCAGCAGATCGTCGGTCCAATCGGCCTTGTAGACTTCCAGGCTGTCGCTGAACACGGCGGTGGGCGGACGATCGCCAAAGGCTTGCATCAATCGATCGCCGACGACGCTGAGATGCGTGTCGACAGCCGCGCGGCTCATGTGATCCAGCACGAAACCTTCGCCGCCAATGCCCGGCCGCTTCACTTGCTGGCCGGTGCGACTCTGGACGAAGAACAACACCACGCGATCGGCAGTCGACTTCGCCGACACATCGAGTCTCGGCGCCGAAGTCAGCGGCAGAGACTGGATCGTGCCGGTTCGAATGTTATCGACTGTGCCATCGGCTACGAAGGCCGCCAGCAGCTTCTCGCCTGCACCGATACGCGGCGCTCGCACCGATGTTTCATTTGGCGCGAGGCGCTCTTTGAACATGAGGATCTGCGATGCCGCCTGCGTGACTGGCACATGCGGGCCACCAAACGGCCAGCCGCTGCCGAGCGTGACGTCCACTCGCAATCCCTGCGCGACACCTTCCCTGGCCGCGAAACGCAGTGCCTCGATGAAATCGTCGGAAAGATAACTCAGATTGCGCAGCCCGATGCCGGGATCATCGAGCGACAACGGATACACGGGTTGAATTTCGAAGCCGCCGTAACCGCCCGCCTTCATCGCGGCGATCTCGCGCTTCAACTCCGGCTGGTTGACGGCGGGACCGAACCACCACCAGCGCATCATCACTCGCGCATCGTCCGGCGGTGTGATGAAGCCGCCACGGATTTGTTCGACGGTCTCGGCTCGGGCCGCGCCGAATGTCAGTAACAACAGCAGCGTGAAGACACGAGCGCGAACAGTGAACATTCGCGGATCCGTCAGGAGACTTCGATCGCGATCGCCGAACCGGTCACGCTCCGGCCTTCCTCACATTTGACGGTGCTGACCGGCGTCAGCTGGATCGTGCCCTTGGTGGCCATGGTCGCGACGCGCGAGTGGTCCATCTGATACTCGGTGCGAAACTCCACCGCGCCTTCCGGATCCACCTGCCATTGAATGTCCTGCGCCACTTCCGGCTCGACTTCCACCGGCGGGCGATACACCCAGCACTGTCCCTGCTTGAGCTCGGCGCGAGAGACTCGCTTCCACTGACCCGTCGTACGCCGTTCCACGTGCAGTACCACTTGCTCGCCCTGCTGCACCTTCGATGACGAGGCCGAGGCGTTCAGCACGATCGACTGCTGCCCTTCCAGCACGTAAACGAAGGGTCCGCGCTGTTCGCAACCCGCCATGGCCGCGAGCACCGCGGGGATGAGAAGCATGGATAGGGATCGCATGATGATGATCTTGACCTCGGCCGGCTGTGGCCTTGACGCCGCGATTGTCCTTGCTCGTCTTGGAGCACGCAAGGCTGGGCCACGCATGGCGACCCCGGCGCTCTGGCAATTACGCTCATGTATGAATCGCCGCGGGCGTACGA
>JBEVKA010000447.1:0-7720 GCA_040509855.1 Steroidobacter sp. | reverse complement strand
GCTGCGAAGTGAGCTTCGCACCCCGGCGCGAAGCTTCCAGCGCGTTATCCGCCAGGCGTCGCACCCGATCGTTGTCCTGCACGCGCGAACGAATCATGTCGAGATTGCCGATGATGGCGGTCAACAGATTGTTGAAGTCGTGAGCGATGCCGCCGGTGAGCTGGCCGACCGCTTCCATCTTCTGCGACTGGCGCAATGTTTCTTCGGCCCGCCGCCGTTCGGCGATGTCTCGCAATACCAGCACGATCAACGTACCGCCGAGAATGAGCGCCACCAGCGCCGCCAGCGTGGCAGCGATGAACGACCACATCGTGGGCGTGTCGATCACGTTGGAGTCGACCGCGAGGTGCGCGGACCATCCCGATGAAGATGAAGTGTGGAACGCGGTGTAGTTCTTCAAACCTTCGTAAGTGGTGCCGCGATAGAAGCCGCGTTCGCCTCGTTGCATGGCCTCGCGAACGAAAGTGGTCGCCGGCGTGCCGACGCGTGTCTCGAAGTTCACCGTGCGTGCTACGAACGTACCGTCGCGGTCGACGATTGCCGCGGTCGAACCTGCGGGCGCAATCGATTGCAACAGCTCCTGAAACACTTTCGGCGAGACGCCGGCCGCGATGACGTAACGCAGCTCCGGCCCATACACGACCGGCGTGTACACCCACACCAACGTTTCCGGCGGCGAGCTGATCGAACCGGGCAGCGGCACTTGCTGCTTGCGAATCGTCTGCAAACCACCACTGTGCGCCTGTGAGAGCGGAGCCGGTGCGCCGAAGGGACGACGCAGATCGAAGACTTCCTGTTCGCCGCGAGCGTCGAGGAGCGCGATGGTGCTCCAGGCGGGATTGATCGCCAGCACACGCTCCAGTCGCGTGTAGAACCCAGGCATGTCGCCTTGTGCGAGATTGACCGAGCTGGACAGGACGCCGAGCGCGGCGAGATCACGACGCAGTCGTCCGTCCACGAGCATCGTGAGGATTTCGCTACGTCCGAGTGTGGCGGTCTCGACACGAGCCCGCTCGGCACGCAAAAAATAAAAAGCGCCCACCGCCGCGAACACCAAGGTAGGCAGCGTAGCCGCAACCCCTAAAGTGACCAGCGAGCGCCGGAAGAATCGCATTCTTGGTTCTCTATCCGCGCGATCGGACGGCTATTCTGCCCTGCATGCGAGCTTTCGAGATAGCGTGTAGGACCTTATCCGACTCTGATGCGTTCGTAGGTAATTAGCCGGGCGACAGCCACCGAGAAATACCGCGACATGCTCAGGGGTTTGCGCTTTGACGTATGTCGCGGAAATGGCAAAGTGGCTGCGCCATAGTGACTCCAAATTCCCACGCGGGCGTCCATCCATGCATTCGCGCAAATTCCACGGCCTGATCGCCTTCGGTTTGTTTCTGCTCGCAGCCTCGGTCTATGCCGTTTTGTCGGGCAAGCCGCTGGATCTGTGGCGGGTGGCGCTGTGGAGCCTGGTCGGCGTCGCCAGTTATATGGTGTTGTCGCGTTTGTTTGGTTTCGATCCCCATCGCACGCGCATTGCCGCCGCGGCGCCGGCATATCTGCACTACGTCGATCGCTGGGAATTGCGCTTGGGGCAGGCCACGCTGTCGATGCTCGGCGTGATCGTGGTGGCGGCGAGCCTCTTCGACTCGGCGCACTTCGTGACCGCCGTGGTCAGCGGCACATTGTCCGCGTGGACCTATTTTGCTTTTCGTCTCTATGCCGGCGGTTATCGCGCCGGCGTCGTTCAACGGCGAAGCTGAACGAGCACGCCTCTTACAACCAAAACTACAGCAGCGGCGGGTTCTCGAGCAGGTGCAGCTCGTAGCCCACCAGCGCGATGTAACAGGCCACGACGAAATACAGCAGCAGCTCGCCCGGGAACAACCTGAACAAGCGCATTCGCGCGCACGCCACGAGCACAGCGGCGCCGATGCTGGTCAACCCTAGCTTGATGGCGGCGAACCAGCCGAGATTGTGAGGAACGAACAGCGCCATCACCGGGTTCGCTTCGTTCGCACCCTGCGACATGAGCATGATGGTCAACACGCCATCGAGCGCCGACAGGCCTAGAATCAGCAATACCAGCGCCAGCACTCGCGGTGAGTGCCAGTCGACGATGGGATACGTCTGATCGGTCAAGCGACGTCCAAAACGCCGTCGTGGGTTCAGCGCTCCGCGCCAGTACGCAGCGACATTCATGTTTCGCCGCTCGACGCCGCTGCGGCGTTCATGATGAACGCGATCCTTTGCGCGCATGCCTTCCTCAAATTGCTGCGATTCGTTTGGCAGTCTGAGGGAAACACTTAGTGGGATGGGACCGAGTTACCGTAATCAACGCACAAAGAAGTGTGCGCTGGTTGGGAACATTTGAATAAAAACGACTCCGGGAGGGCGTCCTTGCTAGCGCCGAGCTGTCAGGGGGATGTCAGTCGCGCGCGGCTCCCGGAGCGTCAAAGCTTCGAAACAGGGGAGGCGTCGCCTCCCCTGAATCATTTTTCTATTAACGAGCAGCGAGGCGCGTGGACACCGGCTTGCCGTTGAGCGCGATCACTTCGCCAGCGCGGTTCACGATGCACTCGCCGCGAGCCAGACGCTTGCCGCTTTCAACGCCCGTGGCGTTGACGACGATCTTGTAAACGCGCGCGTGAACGCTGATCGGGCTGTCCGTGACTTCTTCCTTGCGCACTTTCACCGGCTGTTCCTTCGGCAGGCTGGCAGCGACGAACGCGTTGATGCAGGCGTCCATTGCGACGTCATCGTTGCTGGCCTGGCTGGTGAGCGGAGCGGCGAGCAGCATCGTGGCGGCGGCGATCGACAGGGTCTTGGTGAGCTTGTTCATGACATGACTCCAAATAAATAACGTGACGAACCCAAATCCCCTGGGACGTTTCATTGGTGGAATGGGGCCAATGTAGAGACGGCCGGCGGCGCCGACAAACGAGAAGAATTGAGGCTGGCAGCAAATCACCTCATGCGTCGTTCTTCGGCAACGATGCATGCAATCGTTTGCTACGAAGTCACGAGTGAAGTCACGAACATGAAACAAATATTTCGCGCACGGGTAATGCTCCGCTGCTGCCGCAACGGACCCGCATCGCATGTTTCCAACGGAGAAACGTCTCTACGGCGTCATGCCGCGACGCTGAATTCGTCGATCAGCCACTGCGTCAGCGCCTGGATGTCGGGCCGCGCCGCGTCTTCCTTGCGCAGAATGAGGAACTAACTTTCGCCAGTCTCCAATTCGCGATCGAACAGCTTGATGAGCGAGCCTTGCGCGAAGCGCTCGTTGCCCAAGCGCGATGATACGAGCGCGACGCCAACGCCGTGCTCGGCAGCTTCCGCCGCGGTGTTCATGGAATCGAAACGCACGACTTTCTTCGGCCGCAAGTCGATGCCGAGCGATTGCGCCCAGCGTTCCCAGCCGTCGCGGCGCGCTTCGTGAATAATCAACGTGTGCTTGTTGAGGTCCTGCACGGTATCGATGGGCTGACGCTGCAACAGTGTCGGCGAGCACGCCGGCACGAATGTCTGCGAGAACAACTTGTGACAATCGTGATCGTGGGCCTCTTCCGGTCCCGCGCCAACCACGATGGAAACATCCGCGTCGGCCGGATGCGACGTGATCGACGCGGAGTACGTATTAATGTGCACGTCCGTGTCCGGACGCGTCTCCAGGTACGACGGCAGGCGCGGAAGTAACATTTCGGTCGCGAAGAACGGCGGAATGTTCAGCCGGACCACGTCGCGTCCATAACGGATGCGCAACTGTTCGGTGACCGATTCCAGCCGCGCGAACATGGTCTCCATGTGCTGCAGGTAATTCTCGCCGGCTTCAGTCAGCGTCAGCGAGCTGGGCCCGCGCTCGAACAGCGCCACGCCCAGTTGCTCCTCCAGCCCGCGGATCTGATGGCTCACGGCCGAAGGCGTGATGCACAGATCCTCGGCCGCAGCCTTGAAGCTCAAGCGCACGGCAGCGACTTGAAAGGTCTTCAGGTACTTCAACGAGGGGAGGCGCATGGGCGAGGGACGGCGAAGCGTCGCTGGGACTGGGGCGAGAGAAGATGTCACATCAGGGATAGAGCAAGAGTTGTGCCGCCTCACAACCCCATGATTCCGGCCCTCGGAATCGCTATTCAGCCATTCCCCGCCCCACACGCAGGCACTCTTGCGCCGCCGGCGCGCAAATAGAGTGCGGTCAAGGGTTTATGTCACCCTTTGTTAACAATCCGTCAATTGAGCTGAATCAGACGCTGGCTGCTGCCACCGGATAAGTCAGCGGCACCGCCGCTTCGGGCGACAGCACGCGGAACGTGAAGCTCTCCTGCAGATACAGCAGCACCGACGCGCTGGTGTGATCGAGATAACCCACGGAGAAGTCCTGGCCGACGATGAGCTCGAAGTCCCCGCCACGCATGCTCATCACTACCGCGCCATCGGCAGCAGGCGCCCAGACGATGGGGCCGTCCACCAACTCGCGTACATGATTGATGATGGGATAGCCGCGCAGCGTGCTTCGAGTCAGGCCCGTATAACAACGTGGGCCGAGTGCGATTCCGTACGGTCCGCTCACGCCTTCACTGCGCAATCGATGCGTCGCTTCGGCCACCACGTCCGGGTACTGGCCAAAATCCGAAGGAATGGTCAGGCCCTGATTCGCCGATGCAGGGAAGATGCCTTCGATCGATCCGGCCTCGTAGCCCTGAAAAATGGCGCGATCCTCGGCGATGGCAGCGGCGCGCGCCGCGTTACGCACCGAATCGAGATCGGGATTGGTGTCGCCGCGGCCGATTGCGTCCAGTTCCTCGCGATCGACCTCGAACGGAATGCGGATTTCGATCAACGGCAGCGACAGCCGCAATTTCGAGACAACGCCCTCCTGCAGCGACGGCGACAGTGTGCGGGTATGACCCGTCGACACCGACGCGCAGCCCCAACCGAGCGGACCTTTGAAATCCACCAGGCGGCGCGCTGCCAGCAGCGTCGTCAATGTGCGCTTGGCTTCGGCGTCGATTTCCTTCCAGGCCTCGGCGGAGATCGGCGCGTGTTCGCGTAACAATTCGTTCATAGCTTGATTCCCGGCGCCAATCCCCGGAGGTCGCTTTGATTCTGGCCGCGCAGGCTGCCGATATTCAGGCAGCCATTGCCGCTTTCTTGCTTGCCGCCGTCACCGCCACCGTGCTCGGCCTCGTGCTCGACCTCCAGCAACGGTCGCTTGGTGAACAAATAAGTGCGCAAGTGCTCGTCCAGCTTGGGATCCTTGCGTCGGAGCCATTCGAGCACCATGGCTGCGTGCTCTTTCTCCTCGTCGCGGTTGTGCGCCAGGATCTGCTTCAGTTCCGCGTCGGTCGCGGCGTCGATGCGCTGGTCGTACCAGTCAACCGCCTCCAGCTCCTCCATCAAGGACGACACGGCGCGGTGCCGGTCGATGGTTTCCGGGCGCAGCTGTTTCGCGCTCTCGTGCAGGGATTCACTGGCCATAAGTGCTTCTTTGATCGAGGGAGTGGGCGTTCACATTCGTTATCCGACAAACCAGTACGCATGAACGTGGCTCCGGTTCCGAACCGCGGCTGACCATTTCTTCACCGCTGTGATGCGATTAGCTGCTTGCGTTGGAGGCGGCGCATCCTCTATTACTGGCCAGTGTTCGAGCGGCTGTTCACTCATCCCCTCTGGGCGTATCGAACCGGCACGTTTGCTTTTGCGAGCGCCTGGCCGATAGGGCTGCTCATTACTTTGATTTTGCTCGGCGCGGCGCTGGTGGCCTGGTCACTGTGGCGCCGGCGCGCATTGGGTTGGGCGTTGTTATTGCCGGTCGGCGTGCTGCAGACCGCGCTACTCACGATCGTGCTGTGCCTGTTGTGGCGTCCAGTGCTGAACGTCGAGCGAGTACGCGATCGCGAAAATGAACTGGCGATCGCGATCGATGCATCGTCGAGCATGGCGTACGGCGACGCCGGCGAGTCGCGGCTTCAGGAAGTCGTCTCAGCGTTACGCAACGAGACCCTGCAGCGGCTGGAAAAAACCTATGCCGTGCGGTTGTTTGGTTTTGCGCAGACGACCACGCCGCTGGATTCGCTGAATGCCGTGCCGCCGCCGGGGCGACAGACGCGCATCGGCGATGCACTCACTCAAGTATTGCAGAGTGCAGGCAGCGCGCCGCTGGCCGGTGTCATCCTGTTCAGCGATGGCGCGGAGAATGGCGACAGCCTGAGCGAAGAGCGCCTGGCGGAAATCGCTTCCTATGGCGTACCTGTGCACACGGTCGGCGTCGGCCCCGAACAGGTGCTCGACGATCTCGAGCTGGAGCAAGTGGATGTCGCATCGAGCGCGCCGGCGGGCTCCACCATCGAGGCGCAGGTCGGCATTCGTCACAACGGCGCGTCGCAAGCTCGCCTGCGTGTCTACGATCGCGAGAATCTGATTGGTGCGCGCGACATCAAATTGCGACCCGAAGCCAGCAGCACGCGCATGAGCCTGGATTTGCCGGCCGGTCAGGCGGGCACGCATGAATTGCGTTTCGTGCTCGATCCGATCGAAGGCGAGCGTAATGTCGTCAATAACTCACGCATGCGCGTGGTCAACGTGCCCGCGACCCGGCGCAGTATCCTGTACGTCGAAGGCGAGCCGCGCTGGGAATATAAGTTTGTTCGTCGCGCGGTAGATAAAGATCGCGCGCTGCGTGTCGCGAGCATCGTGCGCACCACGCCAAACAAGAATTATCGCCAGGGCGTGAATTCGCCGGGCGAGCTGGCCGAAGGGTTTCCCGACCAAGCCGCCGAGCTGTTCTCCTACGAAGCAGTCATCATCGGCAGTTATGAAGCCGCCGGGCTGCGCGCCGAGCAGCATCGATTGCTGAAGGAATTCGTCGATCGTCGCGGCGGCACCGTGCTGATGCTGGCAGGTCGCTACGGATTGTCGGCGGGCGGTTGGCAAAACGCCGCGCTGGCGCAGACGTTGCCCATACAACTCACCGGCCGTTCCAGCCAATTCGTGCAACGTCCGGCGCAGGCGCAATTGACGCTCTATGGCGCCGAATCGCCGATTCCGCGTTTCGATCCCGACATGCGCAAGAACGCGGAGCGCTGGAAGAACCTGCCGGCGCTGGCGGATTATCAATCGCTCGGCCGTTTGAAACCCGGCGCCATCGTGTTGTTGGACGTCAATGGTGAACAAGGCCGCACGCCGCTGCTGGTGTGGCAGCACTACGGGCGGGGCGCTACTTATGTGCTGGCGACGGCGAGCACGATGCGCTGGCAGATGCGCATGCCGTCGGAAGATCAGAGCCACGAAATATTCTGGCGCCAGCTGCTGCATGCCATCTCGTCCACCGCTCCGTCGCGAATCACCGTCAATAGTGAGCGCTCCGTGTACGACGATGAGCGCACGGTGCGACTCGAAGCCGAAGTTCGCGACGAACGTTTCGAACCCATCAACGATGCTACGGTCGAATTGCAGGTGGCGCCTGAGCGCGACGCCGCGTTCAGCCTGACCATGCAACCCTCCGGGCAAGGCGATGGCCGCTACCTCACGACCATCGACGCTGCCTCCACTGGCCTCTACCGCATCGAGATGACCGCGCGCGCAGGCAATCGTGAAGTGGGCTCCGCCGTGACGCATGTATTGCGTAACGACGGCGTGGCCGAGCATTTCGCGACTCATCAGCATCGCGCTTTGCTCGAACGCATCGCCAGCGCAACCGGCGGTCGCTATTGGCCGCTGAATCAGC
>JBEVKA010000446.1:0-3004 GCA_040509855.1 Steroidobacter sp. | reverse complement strand
ACAAATCGTTTCCGCGAGTTCGTGAGCGGCGACTGCAGGCGGTTTGAGCGATGAGGGATCTGCATCAGGCACGGCCGCTGCGTGCATTGGCGTGTCCATGTCGCCCGGATCGAGTGCGATGAAACGCACACCTTGGGCCGATATTTCCTCGTCCCAGACACGAGTCATGTGCGCGAGTGCGGCTTTGCTCGCGCCGTAAGCTCCCCAACGCGGATACGCGTTGACGGCGGCGTCGCTGGAAATATTCATCACCAATGCGCCTCGACTCTCGCGCGCTGACGCGGCCAGCGCGCCTAGCAGTGCTTTGGTCAGCCGGAACGGGCCAAGCACATTGGTCACGAGCGCGCGTTCAAAGTCTTCGCACTCAGTGTCGCCGAGCATCGTGAGCGGCACGGGACCGAGATCGGACGCGTTGTTGATGAGCACGTCCAGGCCACCAAGCAATCCCGTGACTTGCAGCGCGACGCGATGAATGTCGAGCTTGTTCGATACGTCGCCCACGATGCCGTGCGCGGATTGCTCCGCCGCCACCCTGGCGACACGCGCTTCGGTGCGGGCGATGAAAGCAACTTGAGCGCCGCGTTGTGTGAGTTCCGTCACCAGCGCCAAGCCGAGTCCGGACGTGCCGCCGGTGATCGCCACGCGCAGGCCCTGCAGCTGTCGTTGAGTTTGCATAGGATCTCCTCCGATGACAGCATCATAGAGATCAACCGCCGCGACCCAAGCGCAGTGTCCAACGTATTGGCAAACGGTCGCGCGCGTGGACAAGAGGTCGACGATGCATAAGCCTGAATTGGTCGCCGAACACCTGGCGCGCAACCTGGTCGCCTTTCGCCAGGTGCGCAATCTCACTCAAGGCGCGTTGGCCAAGAGCGCCGGCGTGCCTCGCTCCACGATCGCGAACCTGGAATCGAGCAGCGGCAATCCGTCACTGACCGTGCTGGTGAAAGTCGCGAACGCGCTGGATGTGCCACTGGATGAATTGTTGGCGTCGCCACGCGCGAAGGTGCGCAAGTGGACGCGTGATGAACTGGGCTCGCAGAGCGCCGGTCGCGGCATCACGATTCGATCGTTGATTCCCGAGCGAGTGCCGGAAGAAGTGCTCAACGTGATGGACTTCGCGCCCGGCGCATCGATGCGCGGCTCGCCACACTTGCCGGGCACGCGAGAGTTTTTCACCTGCCTGTCCGGGCAGGTCACCATCTTCGTCGCCGGCGATCGTTTCGATCTCGCGGCCGGCGATGTGCTGGCGTTCCCCGGCAACGTGCCGCACTCCTATCGCAACAACGACGCAAATCGCGCCGCGCAGGGAATATCGGCGGTGCTGTTGGCTCGTGCCGGAGTTTGAGATCAGCCGTCGGCGACTTTCAGCAGCAGCTTGCCGAAGTTCTCGCCCGAGAACAGTTTCAACAGCGTGTCCGGGAATGTTTCCAGCCCGTCGACGATGTCTTCACGCGTCTTCAGCTGTCCGGCCTTGAGCCAACCCGCGAGCTCGCGGCCGGCCTCGGCGTAACGATCGGCGTAATCGAACACCACCATGCCCGTCATGCTGGCTCGATTCACCAGCAGCGACAGATAATTCGCTGGGCCTTTCACCGGCGTAGTGTTGTTGTATTGTGAGATCGCGCCGCAGATGATGATGCGTGCCTTGCGGGCGAGCTGCGTGAGTACGATATCGAGAATCTCGCCGCCGACATTGTCGAAATAAATGTTCACGCCCGTCGGGCAATGTTCGCGCAGCGACTTCTTGACGTCCTCGGCTTTGTAATCGATGGCGGCATCAAAGCCGAGCTCCCGGGTCAGGTAGTCGCATTTTTGTTTGCCGCCGGCGAGGCCGACAACGCGACAGCCTTTGATTTTCGCGATCTGACCCACGACCGTGCCCACCGCACCTGCCGCGCCGGAGATGACGACAGTGTCGCCGGGCTGCGGCTTGCCGATGTCGAGCAAACCGAAATACGCAGTCATTCCCGGCATGCCGAGCGCGCCGAGATAGACCGGCAGCGGCGCGAGCGATGGATCGACCTTGCTCAGTCCCTTGCCGTCGAGCGTCGCGTACTCCTGCATGCCCAAGGTGCCGTTGACGTAGTCGCCGACTTTGTACTTGGGATGGTTGGATTCGATCACCTTGCCCACGCCGCCGGCGCGCATCACTTCGCCGAGCTGCACCGGTGCGATGTATGACTTGCCTTCATTCATCCAACCGCGCATGGCGGGATCGAGCGACAGGTACAGCGTCTGCACCAACAATTCATTTTCGCCAGGCGAGCGCACCGGCTCCGCGACATAGTTGAAGTCACTGCGCTTGACCGCGCCGACCGGTCGAGCTGCCAGACGGAACTGATGATTGGTGAGCGTCATTGCTGCCTCCGAAGTTGGAGGCGAAGCATACGGGATCTATTGCTCCGCTGTTTCGTCTTCATCGTCGGCATCGCCGTCCTCTTCGTCGCCGCAATCCGCGCCGAGCCAGCGACCTTTGATCTTGCTGGTGATGCTCATCGCGCTCGCGCCTTCGCCGACTTTCAAATCGAGATCGCCAGTCATGGACTCGGGCGTCGGCGTGACGATGCGAAATGTGCCCGCACCTTTGACCTTGCCGCTGCATGCCAGACGAATCTCCTGCGTGTTGCGCGTCGTGCGCACGATGGTCTGCGTGCATTCCTCCGCGTTGGCGGAGTTGAACGGCTTGTCGAGATCGTCCTGGGTGATGCACTCGCTGCTGACTTCCGGCTCTGGTTCCTCCGCCGCAGCCGCTTTGATCTTCGCTTCCATGTCCGCGCGCTGCTGCGGCGTCATCTTGTCCAGCACGTCCTTTGGCAACGGCGGCATGCCGCTGAAGCGCGAGAGGGAGGTGATTTCCCACAGACCCAGTTTCACATTGAGCTTGTCCGCGCCGGCGGCGCTGAGCGCCATCAGTGCCAAGACAGCGGCGGCAACAGGCTTTAAAACATTTATTGGCAAAGTCTTCATGGCGTTCTCTCGCAAACGGAACGTCGCGCGGTCC
>JBEVKA010000445.1:0-3519 GCA_040509855.1 Steroidobacter sp. | reverse complement strand
GCTCCTGATAGGAAACCGCACCGAGTAAACCCAACTTGCCATCGGCGAACACGTCGCTGAGCAAAGCGAAGCCCTGCGGCGCCACCTCTTCGCTCAGTTCCTCGTACATGCCTTTGCCGGACACGATGGCTTTGAAGCCGCCCAGCTCCAGCGGCCGCGGCGTCTTGACGTTGATCGTCGCACCGATTCCGCCATCCGGCACGCTGGCCATCGCGCTCTTATATATATCCGCGCCGGCAATCAGCTCGGCGGCCAGCAGATCGAAGCTGAACTCGCGGCCTTCGTTGTCGCTCGCGAAGCTACGGCCGTTGAGTAGCACCGTGTTGAACTCGGGCCCAAATCCGCGCACGGTGACGAAGCGGCCCTCGCCATCGCTGCGATCGATGGACACGCCGGGAATGCGCTGAAGCGATTCGGCGACGTTGGAATCGGGAAATTTGCCGAGATCCTCGGAGCTGATGGAGTCCAGGATCAGGTTGGAGCTGTGTTTTATTTCCGCGGATTCGCTGAGACTGCCGCGAATGCCGGTGACGACGACTTCTTCGAGCGCTTCAGCCGCCTGCACATTGATCGGCAAGGCGACCCATGCGATCGCGCCACAACTCGCGAGCGAACGGCCCACGCGTAACCCATACACGATTCGCTTCCGCGCGTTCATGTATCCCCCGTCATTGGAGAGCTGATCCCTGCTCCGCGCTTCTTCGATGCGCGATGGCTGGGCTGTAAAGTAACTCCCATTTGTATTATTAATCAAGCCTGCAAAGATTGCTCGCGCTGAGCGCTGCGAGTACAACGTGAACGCGTCGAGTTGTCGCGAGCGGCATATGGATACATCCACTCGTACAGTCATCATCGTCGGAGGCGGCAGCGCAGGCTGGATCGCAGCGGTGCGCATCGCTGCACGCTGGCGAGACGCGATTCGCGTCGTACTGATCGAATCGCCGAGCATCGAGACCATCGGCGTCGGCGAAGGCACCTGGCCCACGATGCGCAACACGCTGCGCAAATCGGGAGTCAGCGAGACGGACTTCCTGCGCAACTGTGACGCCGCGTTTAAACAAGGCGCGAAGTTCGTGCGCTGGACCGATGGCACGGACGCAGACGGCTACTATCACCCGCTCAATCCGCCGCAAGGCGCGCCCGCCATCAATCTTTCCGCACCGTGGGACCAACTGCATGGCGAGCGCGCGTTCGCCGATTGCGTCGACTTCCAATCGACACTGTGCGAAGCCGGCCTTGCACCCAAGGCAATCACCACGCCTGAATACGCGGCGGTCGCGAATTACGCCTATCACCTGGATGCCGTCAAGTTCGCAGCTTTCCTGCGCACGCACGCGGTTGGGATGCTCGGTGTCGAGCACATCGTCGACGACGTCGTGAGCATCGGTCGCGCCGACAACGGCGATATCGGCAATGTCACGCTGAAGAACGGTCGTGTGATCGAAGGCGATCTGTTCATCGACTGCACGGGATTCTCCGCCCTGCTGATCGGCAAGACATTGGGCGTGCCGTTCAAACCGTGTGGCGACACGCTGTTCGCGGATCGTGCGATTGCTTTGCAAGTGCCGTATGCGAGCCCGGAAGCCGCGGTCGCATGTCACACCATCTCTACTGCTACCGATGCGGGCTGGATCTGGGATATTGGTTTGCCCACCCGTCGCGGCATTGGACACGTGTATTCGAGCCGTCACATGAGCGACGCCGACGCTGAAGTCGTCCTGCGTCGCCACGTTGGCGCGTCGGCTGCAGGCTTGAACGCAAGGCTCATCAAGTTTCACAGCGGCTATCGCGAGCGATTCTGGGTCGGCAATTGCGTCGCCGTCGGGCTGTCCGCAGGATTTCTGGAGCCGCTCGAAGCCTCCGCGTTGATGATGATCGAACACTCGGTGGACTTCATCGCCGAACGGCTGCCCGCGAATCGTGACGTCATGGAGATCCTGTCGGCGCAGTTCAACCGAACGTTCACGCATCACTGGGAACGCGTCGTCGAGTTCCTCAAGCTTCACTATGCGATCAGCAAACGCGACGACACGGCCTTCTGGCGCGACAATCGCGATCCCAAGTCGATTCCCGACCCGCTGCGACAACGGCTGACGCTGTGGCGTCATCATCCGCCGGCGCAGCAGGATTTTTCTCATCAGCCCGAAGTGTTCTCGTGGCCCAGCTATCAATACATTCTGCATGGCATGCGCTACGCGACTCATTACGCTCGCATGCCTCGGATCGACGCTGAAATGTCCGCCGTGCAGCGCTGCTTCGAAGCGGCGTCCCGGGCGAAGACCCGATTCCTGGCGGAACTGCCGCGTCATCGCGACCTGCTCGGCAAAGTTCGTGACTATGGTTTACAGGCGGTGTGACTCGCATGATGGCCACGCCACTCGATCCCATCCGACATCGACAAACCCTGGTGGGCGCGTTTCCGGATTACGCGCACGCGAGACAACAGCAACATGCCATCCTCGGATTCGGTGAGATCGCGCTGGCCGCGGCCGACTATCCACTGGCATTGATGAAGCACGCGGATACCGGCCGCGTCAATATCGTCGCGCTCTATGGCCTCAGCACATCGAGCAAACTATATATAGCCGGCGCACGCTGGCACGCGACGTATAGTCCGCAGAACTCGTTGCGCTATCCGTTCTTCTCCAATGATGCTGGCACGCTGGGACTGGCGATCGATGAGCGCAGCGAACTCATCGGCGTCTCCGACGGCCACCGAGTTTTCGATGACGCGGGTATTCCAACCCAATACACACGGCAGATCGCCAACACTCTGCGCGAGCTGCGACGGGATTTCGAGGCCATGCAGGAACTGGTGAGCGCGCTGACGCGCCTTCACCTGGTGAAGCCCATGTCGGTGGTGCTGCACACTGGCGACGGCTCTGAATCGAGACTCGAAGGGTTGTACAGCGTCAGCGATCAAGCCTTGTCGGCGTTGGCGGATGCCGACGTGGTCAAGCTCCACCGCAAGGGCTATCTCCAGGCGGTCTCGGTCGTGATGGCGTCGCTGGTCCAGATCAATCGATTGCAGCAACTCCACAACGCGCAGTCGGGGCCGCAGATTCGGGACGTCGAGCTGTTGCTTCGAGAACGTTAGTGCAGCCCGGCGCGCTGGTCGTAGAGCGATTCCAGCAACCCGGTGCACTTTTGCAGATCGAACATCTTGCATGCCCGTGCGCGCGCGGCCGCGGACATATCATCTGCCTGCTGGTCATCGCGTAACAATTCGATCAACGCTGCAGTCAGTGCGTTGACGTTCGCTTCGGCGAAGCCATAACCGGTGACGCCGTGCTCGATCGCCTCGCCGACACCGCCTCGCGCAGATGTGACTACCGGAACACCCGAGGCCTGCGCTTCGAGGATGGCGATGTTCAATCCTTCAGCGTCGCCATTCTCGGCCGTGATGCTCGGTAAACAGAACACGCGAGCCTGCGCCATCTCTTGCCGAACGCGCGCATTGTCCACCGCTTCGAGAAACTGCACCGGCACCTGCAACGACGCAGCTAGCGCGCGACAGCT
>JBEVKA010000444.1:0-4448 GCA_040509855.1 Steroidobacter sp. | reverse complement strand
CCAGCTCGATGTCGTCGCCGGCGAAGGCGCGAATGGAGTCCAGCGAGTCCCACCAGCTCAGGGTGACGACTTCGACGCGCTCCGCATCCAGATCGCGTACGGCGATCGCCGCGCCACGATTGCCCGGGGTGGCGCGATAGTCGTCCAGGCCGGTGCCCTTGATGTAATTCACATAGGTGTCGCTGTCGGACTTGCGGATGACGCCGCGCCATTCGCGCAGGATGGTGCTCATCTTGTTTCCTATGTAGTGAATTCGTGTAGTGACTATCGAACCGTTGAGCGGGGTCGGGCGTTCGGTCCATGTCATGACTCAGAAGACCTGGGCGCTCGCCAAATGCGCGGTGAAGAGCTGGGTGGAGGACCGATCCTCCACAGCCGGCGCCGCACTGGCATTCTTCTCGGCGTTCTCGCTCGCTCCCTTGCTGGTCATCCTGCTCACGGTCGCTGGAGCCATCGTAGGCGCCGAGGCCGCGTATGGACAACTCAGTGGCACATTGACGCAACTGTTCGGACGTTCCACGGCCGAGGTGCTGCTCGAAGCGATGAAACACTCTCAGGAGTCGGAGGGTCTCGCAGCGGCGGCGATCAGCGTCGTGAGCTTGATAATCGGTGCCACCACCGTGTTCGCCGCTCTGGAGGAAGCCCTCGATAGCATCTGGCGTTCGCAGGCATTGTCGCCCAGCGGTGTGTGGGGCTGGCTGCGAGTGCGCCTCCTGTCGTTCGGGATGATTCTGGCGGTCGGTTTCCTGCTGCTGGTGTCGTTGTCCCTCACGTCGGCGTTGGCGGCTTTGCGTACTCTCATCGCAGCACGCTTCACCGGGTTGGTGATACTCGCGGGCGTGCTCGACTTCTTGATTTCCATTGCGCTGGTCGCGGGCCTGATCGCACTGATCTACCGCTATCTCCCATCGAAACGTTTGCCCTGGCGGCCGGTGTTGATCGGTGCGCTGGTGACTGCGCTGTTATTTCATCTCGGGCGCTGGCTGATCGGTTTGTATCTGGCGCGGGCGACGCAGCCGTCGGCGTTCGGCGCGGCGGCCTCTTTCGCCGCGATGTTGCTGTGGTTGTATTACTCGGCGCAGATCTTTCTATTGGGAGCGCAGTTCACCGCGTGCGCCGGCGGGCTCAAGAAGGAACGCTTGAGCGCCGGCGCGACGGATCAAGGCAGATCCAGCGTCTGAACTTCGTTGCTGTCGAGTTCGACGTTGACGACATTCCGGAATTCCAGGTCCTCGTTGGTGCCGGCGTCCTCATCGTTGCCGATACAGGTGACGGCGACCGTGTAGTCGCCCTCGGGCAGGATGCGCAGGGAATAAAAGAACGACGAGTCGTTGTTGCTGGCGAAGACCGGCGCGGTCGCAAACGGTTCGACGCCGGTGCCGTCGATGTCGTCGGGCGTGACGTCATTGCCTTGGAACAGATAAACCGCGCCCGCGTTGAGCGAGTCGCCGGCGGGGCAGGTTACCGAAACGTCGCCATCGATCCGGCTGATGTCCTCGGTGCGCACGGCGCGCAGCACCGGCGTGAATGTATATTCGTCATCGTCGTCATCGAAGCTCAACGACTGGCGCAGGTCCAGCATCAGGGTGAAGGATTCGCTCTCGCTTTCGTTGTCCTCGAATTCGAGGTTGAGCGACGCGTAATCGCCTTCCGCCACCGTCAGCGGAAAGTCGCCGCCACCCGTGCCGGCCACCGAGACCACCGCATCGTCCTGGTCCTCATCGAACAGCAGCCGAACGCCCGTGTAGGAACCCTCGGGCAATTCCTCGCTGGTGAACATTCGCAGGGCGTCCGAGTCGCGGGCGTAGGACATGAGGTCCAGCTGCTGGCTGTCGGTGAACTCCAGGGTTTCGGTGCCGCCGCCGCTGGTCCGGAACTCCAGGCCACGGACATTGGCGAGGACCTGGGTGATGTTGGGATCGGCCGGCAGCTCGGTCGTCATGTCCAGGGTCACGTCGCCCTCGCAGCCCGCCAGCAGCGCAAGCAATGCGATTGCGCCCAGGTGCGTGACGAGCCTGGCTGAACGCTGCACGGAGTCGACGAGCTGAATACTGAACATTGGAACCCAACGAGCTTGAGGAGTGACTTCCCTGACGAGACTTTGGCGCGCCGGCCGCACGGAAGTTCCAAAGCCCTCGATGTGAGCAATGTTCGCATCGAATTCTGGAACCGAACAGCGGTTTTCGCCCGGGCCGGAACCAGTCACCAGCTGACCTCGATCGCGGCGGCCCGTGTCCGGTTTCGAGCGGTGTTCGCGACTACCAGGTAGGGACCGAGCGGATGCCCGAAAGGACACGTCACAGCCCGATGACACGTCAATACTCTGCGCACCGGACGAGTGCACGGTCGAGTTGCAACGATGCGGCGGAGCAGGAGCCGGTATGGAGCGAGGTGTGGTGGTCGGCGGGCTGATGATTTGCGGCAGTTTCCTGCTCGCGGCCTCACTCAATCGTTCCGCCGTGAAGGAAGCTCCGCTCGATGAGCCGGTCGCCGCGCAGGCGCCGCTGACGCCGACGATTCCCGTCGTGCCAGTCGCGGTCGAGTCCGGCTCCACCGAGTGCGCGCCTGAAACGAATTCCTCCGCCGAGCCCGCGGCGACGATCGACAAATCCGCCGGGGGTGACCTTCCGGGTAATGGGCGCGAGAGCTGTTCGCGGTAAGAATCCAAGGCTCGAGGCCGCGGCTGGTTGCAATGCCACCGCATATGGGCGCTCCGTTCTCCTCCCGCTCGGACGCACAGCGCAGCTGGTCGCGGCTTCTCCTGACTACTGCCGTTTGACCAGCGCTGCTGGAATAGCGGCAAAACGGTGACCCGATGGAAGCCGCAGCCGCAGCTCACGCCGACGTGCCTACCTCCAATCAGCGGCGGCGACGTCTACCTCTCGCGCAACTACTGTTCGCCGCCGCCGGAATCGCGTTGCTGATCGTATGCGGTGCCTACGCGCTGAAATACGTGAGTGCCACGGCCTTCCACAAAGAGCGCGCGTTTCGTGTGCTCGATGAGATCGGCAGCCAGCTCGACAATCTGCAGCGGACACTCACCAAGCAGCTGCGCCTGATGCCGGAGCAGTTGGTCGGCGCGCGGCTCGAAGCGTATCAGCGGCGCCTGGCGATCCAGGGACCGAAGGCCGGTGTTGCCAGCGTCGGCAAAGCGTTGCTCACGCAGGCTTGCCCCGAGCCGAGTCGAATTGCCTGGTCGTTACGGCCACGCGAGCCCGGTGTTCCCTTCACAGTTTTTGCCTGTACTCCCGAGCCGCAAGCCGGCGCGGATGGCCGCTTGTTCACGACTGCGTTCCAGGGCTCGCTGGCCGAGACCCTGGAGAGCTTCGTCTCGCAGAGTTTTTTCGACGAAGTGCTGCTGACATTGAGCGACGGCACGGTGGTCGCATCCATGCCTCGCAAGGTCGCGACCAACGTGGCGGATGCGCCGTTGCATCCAGGGAAGGTCGCGAGACTCGGCATCGTCAATGCGGCGTCGCTGATGGGCCATGCGACCGTCGTCGACGACAAGAAATTCGTCGAGCCGCCATCGCAACCGGAGACCACGACGGCGCGGATCGCGGACGACAACTATCGCGTGTTCGTGCGCGTCGTGCAGCCCCGCTATGGCGCTTACATCGAGCAGGAGAACGGTTCGGCGAGCGGGCGCCAGGATCGACTTTATCTGGTCGGTTTGAAACGCCTGGACCTGCGCGCCGAGCTTTCCAGTTCGCTCGAACCGGGCGGCCGATTCCTGCTGACTATTCTCATCCTGCTGGCGTTCCTGGTGTGGCCGCTGGCGAATGTGCGAGCGAAATCGCCGGAGGATTCGATCGCGTGGCCGGAAGCCATCGCATGCTTCGCGGCCGCTGTGTTGATTCCAGCGGTGCTGGCCATCGCGGCGGTCTGGGTCTGGAGCTATCAAAGCCTGCTCGCATGGGTCGATGCGGGCGCGGTCCGATATGCGAACAGCGTGGCGACGACACTGCATGGCGAGTTGGGCGAAGGCCGGCGCGTGCTCGAGCAGTATCTGGATGTGTATCTCAAGCCCAAATCGGCGGACGGCGTCACGCAGTCGCCCATCCCGATTCGATCCCGCGGCGATGGAACATTCGTCACCGGTCAGGTCCGTGAATGCAGCAAACAACAGGATCGGACCTGCATCGTCGCGGTGTCGTCCAAGGACGGTGGTGAGTGGCGCGGGTGGACGACCTTTTCATCCGTGTTCGCGACCAATGCTCGCGGCGAACGGGCCGGCGAACAGCGCTACACGGTCTATGACGCGCCGCTGGTGAAGTCGGATGCGAGCTACGACGACAGGGAATATTTCCGAGCGTTGCAGCGAGGCGAGGGTTGGGCGACGACTGCTTCCGCATCGGGCGATGCCAGCGGCTTCGTGGCGCAACGTTTGTTCAGCGGCAGCGATGGGTCGCGCGTGTTGCAAATGGCGATACCGCGTCCCAAGGCAC
>JBEVKA010000443.1:0-5754 GCA_040509855.1 Steroidobacter sp. | reverse complement strand
GGCCATCCACTATGCCGTGAACCAGGCCGCGACAGAGCTGGGCATCGGCATGGGCAAAGTGGCTCAACCCATCCGCGTGGCCGAGTCCGGAACCTCGGTGTCGCCGCCCATCGACGTCTCCCTGGAGGTCCTGGGCCGCGAGATTACCCTGGCCCGCCTGGCGGCGGCCGTCACCTACGCGCAGTCGGGTAAATCCGCCGCTTAAATACGTTGACAGTGGGGAGGCCCTCCAATACATTGCGCGCCTCTCGCGTGGGGCTATAGCTCAGCTGGGAGAGCGCTTGCATGGCATGCAAGAGGTCGCCGGTTCGATCCCGGCTAGCTCCACCAAGCCCCCGTTTTCGATGCGTCCCCATCGTCTAGAGGCCTAGGACATTACCCTTTCACGGTAGTAACCGGGGTTCGAATCCCCGTGGGGACGCCAAATTTTCCCGGTGATCTAAGGCCAGCCGGGGCGCGGGCATTCGCCCGAGGCAGTCATTGTTAGTGTGCCTACTCGCACGAACATGACTTCGCCGTTCCACTCCCAGCGTGATCGAGCCTCACGCAATACCTCTTCGGCACGAATCAATCAGCCACGAATCAATCGGCGTGGACGTCGGCACTGCGTGCAATAGATGTTCACGCGCATACAGATTGTCGTCGCTCTCGCTCTGGCCACCGTCGCATGGGGCGCGGTTCTCTGGTACCAGGGAATCTCGATCACGTGGGAGCATCTGGCGCCGTTCTCGACGGTAGTCGCGGTACTGACGGGAGTGGCCCTCGTCATGGAACATTGGGCGTGGCGTTTGAGATGCCTGCAAGGCTGGCTCTTTTCTCGTCCCGATCTCAGAGGCACGTGGAAGGTCACGCTGCACTCGGAATGGATCGATCCAAAAACCGGCGAGCGCGTCCCACCCATCGCGGCCTATGCCGGAATCGTGCAGACGTTGAGTACGCTGCAGATCCATTTGATGGCGCCCGATGCCGAGTCCTGCCTGTTGGCGAATTCAGTGCAGCGCACGGCCTGCGGTAAGCGTTTCGAAATTGCGGTCGTGTACGCGAACACACCAAAAGTCGGGCGGCGCGGGCCGCAGAATGAGCGGCACGTAGGTGCGTCGATCATGACCACGCATGGCGAGTCGACTTATAAACCCACTTCAATGACTGCGGAATATTGGACCGATCGTCGCACCATCGGGCGCATGACTTTCGAGCACCGCGTGCCGGTGGTCTACAGCCGGTATGAAGATGCGGTGAAAAATAGATCTAATTTCGCCCGATAATAACCACGGCGCTCACAGCGCCTCGACGATTGTCACAGCAGCACGATGACGGGCTTCTCCCGCCCTTGCCCTGCTCCTAGACTAGGATTTTCGATCACGGGATTCACGCGTGACAGATCCACCGACCCGAGGTGCAACCGGCCCGCTGCAAGGCGTCCGCGTGCTGGAATTCGCCGGCCTCGGGCCCGTGCCATTTTGCGGAATGCTGCTGTCCGATCTGGGCGCGCAAGTGATGCGAATCTCGCGCCCGGGCGCGGCCGTTCAGCCCTTCGATATGGTGCTCGGCCGGGGTCGCGTCACGTTGGGCCTGGATTTGAAACAAAGTCGGGGCGTCGAAACGAGCCGGGCGCTGAGCCGCAGCGCCGACATCGTCATCGAGGGATTCCGGCCGGGCGTGATGGAGCAACTCGGTCTCGGTCCCGATGTTTTGCTCAAAGACAATCCCAAGCTGGTCTATGGGCGCATGACGGGATGGGGGCAGCACGGACCGAACGCGGGCGCTGCGGGTCACGACATCAATTACATCGCACTGTCCGGAGCGCTCCACGCGATTGGCGAATCGAACAAGCCGATCCCGCCACTCAACCTGGTCGGAGATTTCGGCGGCGGGGCGTTGTATCTCGCGATGGGAGTGCTCGCGGCGCTGTTGAATGCGCGTGCCAATGGCGGTGGGCAAGTGGTCGACTGCGCGATGACCGATGGCGCGGCCTCGCTCATGAGCATGATGTTTTCTCTGGGAGGCAATGGCGGCTGGCAGGAACAGCGAAAGAGCAATCTGCTCGATGGCGGCGCGCCGTTCTATGACACCTACCGCTGCGCCGACGACAAGTGGATTTGCATCGGTGCATTGGAGCCGCAGTTCTTCGCTGAGCTATTGCGCAGGCTGAACATTCCCGCGAGTGAATTTCCGAATCATCAGGACCGCGCCTGTTGGCCCGCGATGCGGGCGCGATTCGAGCAGATATTCGCAAGCGAAACGCAGGCACACTGGTGCACTCTGCTGGAGAACACGGATGCGTGTTTCGCGCCGGTGTTGCCGATGAGCGAAGCGATCCATCATCCGCACAACGTCGCTCGTGGCACGTTCGTGCAGCACTCTGGAATCGTGCAGCCCGCGCCGGCGCCGCGCTTCTCACAAACTCCAAGCACGATACAAGGAACAGCAACCGCCGACGCGAACACGCTGCGCGCGTGGCGGTTGCCCGAGGATCTGATCGCCGCTTACTTCTCCAGCGACTGAATCAGCACATTCATCTGCTTCATGTACTCCGCAGTCGAAATGCCGCTGACCGGATTCGGATCGGGGTAGGGCGAGGTGTCGCTATCGTCGCCGACCTGCGTGGTCGCAAAGTCGCCCTTCGATGATTCTTTCGCGCCGTCGCCGCGATACGGGCGACTCGTCATCGTCAGCGGCGCAGGCCAATAGCCGGTCGCATTGAGCGCGCCGACTGCGGTGCTCGCCAACGTCTTGATGTCACCCTTGGGCAGCGGTTCGTACACTGTGGCGAAGAAACGCGGCAGCTCGGTTACGCCAGAGCCGGGGAACAGCGGCGATTGTTTGGTCAACTCGGCCACGGGTTTCGCCTTGGCTTCCTCGTAACGCTTGCGCAAGCCGGCGATGTCGATGCGGCGGGTGGATGAATAGTGGCCGATGGGACGTTGGCCGGTGTAATCGGCGTAGTACTCGCCATTGAACACGTTCGAGCCGCGACGATGCACGTAGATCGGTTTGTCGGTGCCCAGCTCGATGAACGTCGGCAGCGTCGGACGAGGATCGTTGTCGGCAGCTTTCTGCAGGCGCTTGGATTCGAGCCACGCGAGCGCTTCGGGAATGCGCGCGATGAATTTCGAATCGCCGGTGAGCTGATAGAACGAAATCATGTGACCGATGTTGGTCGCGGTCGTGTGAGTCGCGAGCGACTGCGGCTCGTAAGTGCGCGCAGCAGCGGGGCGAACATCCAAGGTGTATTGCAGTGACCAACCCGGCTGCGGCGGACCTTGTTGCGCGAGCAGGAAGAAATTCATGCCGCGCGTGATCGCGTCGAGCACGCGTTCGTCGCCGAGCACCTCGTAGCAGAGCGTCAGGAAGTAAATGTTCTGCGCCGAGACGTCGTCGTTGAAAGTCAGGAACGAGCTGTAGTCGGGCCGGCCATGCTTGGAGAATTCTTCGCTGATCGGATAACGCTGCGGCCAGCCGCCGATCGGATACTGGCTTTCGAGCACGAATTGAATGGCACGTTCGAGCGCAGGCTTGTAGCGCGGATCGTGCTTCTCGACATAGATACGCAGCAGGAATTTGGCGGCGTCCGCGGTGACTTCATCATCGAACGTCGCGTTACCGTAGTAGTGCTGGAATTCTTCCAGGCGCCAGGCGTTGCGGCCGACCGTTCCGTACCAGTCTCGCAGCGAGCGATCGCCGGCGAAGTCGACCACATAGTTCCAGCCGCCGCTCGGATGCTGGCCCCAGATCAATGCCGAGGCGACCTGCTCGGCGGCCTGATAATAGTATTCGTCGCCAGTGGCGTGATACGCGTCGAGGAACACGTGGCCCATGCTCGACGTGCCCGGAGGCTGCAGCCAGATCATGGTTTCGCGCGCTTCCATCTCGCCCCAGCGGCGCTTCAGGTCCGGCAGATAGGTCCAGACATAACCGCCCTTGTAGGCGACCTTGTCCACCATGAACGTGGTGGCGCGCTTCATGGTATCGAGCACCTTCTGGCGCTCGGGCGTTGCTGCTGGCGTGTCGGCGCCGGCAAACGGCGACACCAGGCTCAGCAGCGCGAAGAGAGGTAGCAGCAAGCGGGAAATTGAGTTCATGTGAGCGGCTTACGGTTCGTGGAGCATGGAGCCCGCGCATTCTGCGACAAGCGCCGGGCCGCTGTCATATCGAGTACGTCCCGGATTGCTCTTCGGCCTGGTGCGCCGTCAACGCCTCGCCGCTGCGTGCCGCGCTATCATCCGGCGTCGAGTTGCACGCGGGGCACATCGAGGATGGCTAGGGCTTTTATCGCGAGTTGGCTGACGGCCGCTGTATTCAGCGTCGCCGGAACGGCGCAGGCGGCACAAGTGTCCCGTGCCGAGTACGGCGTGACTGCCAAGGGTGAGTCGATCGAAGCGTTCACGCTGGAGAATGCCCGCGGAGTGAGCGTTCGAATCCTGACCTACGGCGGCGTCATCAGCGAGTTGCGCGCGCCGGATCGGGACGGTCGCTGCGAGAACGTCGTGCTGTCGTTTCCCAACCTCGGCGCGTATGAGAATCGAGCCAACTTCAGCAGCCTGCTGGGGCGCTATGCGAATCGCATTTCTGGCGGCGGCTTCGAGCTGGATGGCCGGCGCTATGAACTCAAGAGCGGCGCGAATGGAATCTCATCGCACGGCGGACCGGGCGGTTACGGCGCGCGACGTTGGAGCGCTGCTGAGTTTCAGGGAGTGGATGTTGCAGGCGTGGTGCTGCATGACCTGAGCTTCGATGGCGAGAACGGCTTTCCCGGCAATGTATCGATGCAAGTCACATTCACGCTGACGGCACAAAACACCTTGCGCATCGAATATCGTGGCACGACCGATCGGCCGACGGTGCTCAACCCGAGCCATCATGTTTATTTCAACCTGGCCGGCGCCGGGACCATTTTCGAGCATCGTGCGCAAGTGTTCGCCAGTCGTTACACGCCGATCGACGAACGCAAACTGCCGATCGGCTCGATCGAATCGGTCGCGGGGACGCCGCTGGATCTGCGCACGCCGGTGCGGTTCGCGGAGCGTATCGATGTCGATCATTCGCAGATCCGCCTCGCTCGCGGCTTCGATCATAATTTCGTGCTCGACAAACGGGCCGCGGGTGAGCTGACGCTGGCGGCGCGAATCGAAGAGCCGAAGTCAGGCAGAGTGGTGGAGGTTCATACCACCGAGCCGGGTCTGCAGGTATTCACCGCGAATGGTTTCGATGGTTCGCTCAAGGATGCGCGCGATCGACCGTTGGAGCGCGGCGCTGGCGTCGCGCTGGAAACGCAGCACTTTCCAGACAGCCCGAATCATGCCGACTTTCCGTCGACGGTGCTGCGCCCGGGCGAGACGTTCCGCTCGGTTACCGAATATCGGTTACGGGTGGCTGGGCCTGGGGGTCTGGAGTCGGGTAGTTGCTCCCGTTGATCTCATCGGGTGGTCGCAGCAGGTCTCGCACCAGTAGCAGGAATTCCTCTGCATCGACGGGCTTGCTCGCCAGGCGCAATCGCACGTCGCGGGGCAGTCTCTTGATGGCGCTCGATGTATCGCCCGTGACCAGGATCGCGGGAATGTCTCGTGCGAGCACCGCACGTACCGCAGCGATGACATCGAGACCGGTCTGATCCTCCTTCAGATGATAGTCGCTCACCAGCAGGTCGATATCCGAATGCTCGCGCGCGCGTTCCAGCGCCTGCTCACGACTGGCCGCAGGAATGACTCGATAGCCTTCGAGTTCGAGTAACAGTCCCGTCGCACGCAGCACCGC
>JBEVKA010000442.1:0-3517 GCA_040509855.1 Steroidobacter sp. | reverse complement strand
TGACCGGCGGGACGGCCACCTACCGCGGCCAGGGCCTGTTGGCCCTGCCTCCCGAGCGCCGCGCGCACGAAGGCGTCTTCCTCGCCTTTCAATATCCGGTGGAAATCCCGGGCGTGAACAACGTCTATTTGTTGAAAGCTGGCCTGAACGCAATGCGTAAACATCATGGCCAGCCGGAAATGGACGCGTTCGAGTTCCTGACCCTGGTGCGCGAGAAAATGAAGCTCATGCAAATGGACGAGAGCTTCTTGAATCGCGGTGTCAACGAAGGCTTCTCCGGCGGCGAAAAGAAGCGCAACGAGATCCTGCAGATGGCGGTGCTCGAGCCTTCGCTCGCGCTGCTCGACGAAACCGACTCCGGCCTGGACATCGACGCGTTGCGCGTCGTTGCCGACGGCGTGAACAGCTTGCGCCGGCCCGATCGCGCGATCGTCATGGTCACGCACTATCAACGCCTGCTCGATTACATCCAGCCCGATCGCGTGCACGTGCTGTCCGCCGGCAAGATCATCAAGAGCGGCGACAAGTCGCTGGCGCTGGAACTGGAAAAGCGCGGTTATGACTGGGTGAAGCAGGAGGCCGCGGCGTGAGTGCAGTCGGCGCAAAAAGCACTGCCTCGCCACTGGAGCGCTATCGAGTCGCATTCGATGCACGCTGGCAGGGTAAGGACGATCCTTTGATCGCCCTGCGTCGCGCGGCGCTCGAACAGTTTCTGTCCGTTGGCTTTCCAACGCAGCGTCAGGAAGATTGGAAATACACCAACCTGCGTCGCCTGGAGTCGCGCGCCTTCAGCGTCGCGGAGCCGACAGCGCTCGATGCCAGACAACCCGAGTGGTTCTCCCATACCGGCACGCGCATCGTCTTTGTGAATGGCCACTGCATGCCGACGCTTTCGTCGCATCACGCCCAGCCACCCGGCGTCACGGTGTTGACGTTGAATCAATGGGTGCAGCGTGAGCCGGCCGAAGTCGCCGCCTATCTGCGCGAGCAAGGCCATTCCACCGGCTTGCCGCTGGAGCAACTCAATCTCGCGTTCTTCGAAGACGGTGTCGTCGTGCATCTGGCCGACAACACGACTCTCGACCAGCCGCTGTACATCGTTCACCACAGCACCAATGCAGCCGCGCAGCGCATGACTCATCCGAGGCTGATCGTCCGCGCCGGCCGCAACAGCCGCGGCACGATCATCGAGCACTTTCTCGGCGCCAACGACACGGAATATTTCACCAACGCGGTGTCGCGTTTCGACGTGGCCGCGGGCGGAGCGATTCGACACTTCCGAGTGCAGCAGGAGTCCACGCGCGCGTTTCACATTGCTCACGTGCAAGCGAAGCTGGCCGACGACAGCCGCTACTCGATTCACGACATCGCCCTCGGCGCGAGCCTGGGGAAAAGCAATATCACCACGCGACTCGAAGGTCGGGGCGCACACGTGGCGCTGTTCGGATTGTTCACCCCGATGGGCACCCAGCATCTGGACGCGCACACGCGAATCGATCACGTAGCTCCGCACACGACTAGCGAAGAAGACTACCGTGGCATCGCCGGTGGGCGAGGACGTGGCGTGTTCAATGGCAAGATCATGGTATGGGCCGACGCGCAGAAAATCGATTCGCGCCAGTCCAGCCGCAACCTGTTGCTCTCGACGCAGGCGGAGATCGACACCAAGCCCGAGCTGGAGATCTACGCCAACGACGTCAAATGCAGTCATGGCGCGACCACGGGTCAGCTCGATGCAACTGCCCTCTTCTATCTGCGATCGCGTGGCTTGTCCGAGTCCGAAGCGCGCGCCGCGCTGATTCGCGCGTTCGCCGAATCCATTCTCACGACCATCGATGTGGCTCCGCTGCGCGCCGCGCTGGAAAAACAGATCGATGAGCGCTTCACGCTAGCTAACGAGGCCAAGGCATGAACGCAGCTGTCCACGCCCGACGCACTGCTGATTTCGACGTCGCCGCGATCCGCCGCGACTTCCCGATATTGAACCAGACCGTGCACGGCAAGCCGCTGGTGTATCTCGACAACGCGGCTTCGAGCCAGCGGCCCAGAGCGGTCATCGACGCGATCAGCCATTACTACGAGCACGATCACGCCAACGTGCACCGTGGCGTCCCCACACTCAGCCAGCGCGCGACCGACGCATATGAAGGCGCACGCGAAACCGTGCGACGTTTCATCAATGCTCGCGACACCAAGGAAGTCATTTACGTCCGCGGCACGACCGAGGCGGTGAACCTGGTGGCGCAGAGCTTCGTTCGGCCCAACATCACGCCGGGCGATGAGATCCTGATCTCCGGGCTCGAACACCACGCCAACATCGTTCCGTGGCAGCTGCTGCGCGAGCAGACCGGTGCGGTGCTGAAGGTGATTCCCATCACCCTGACCGGCGAAGTGGATTTCGTCGAGTTCCAGAAACTGATCGGCCCGCGCACCAAGCTGCTCGCGCTGGCGCATGTTTCCAACGCACTCGGCACCATCGTGCCGGTGGAGAAGTTCATCGCGGTGGCCAAACAGCACGGCGTGCCGGTGCTGCTCGATGGCGCACAAGCGATTCCACATGCCTCCGTCGACGTGCAGGCGCTGGATTGTGACTTCTACTGCTTCTCCGCTCACAAGATGTTCGGCCCCACCGGCATGGGCATCCTGTACGGCAAGCAGCAGTTGCTGGAGAAAATGCCGCCCTGGCAAGGTGGCGGCGACATGATCCTGTCGGTGACGTTCGAAAAGACCACGTTCAATCAGCTGCCGTGGAAATTCGAAGCCGGTACGCCGGACATCAGCGGTGCGGTCGGGTTGGCCGCGGCCATCAACTATATCCAAGGCATCGGCATGGAGCGCATTGCCGCCTATGAGCAGGAGTTGCTGAAGTACGCGACCGAGCGCCTCAGCGCACTGCCGGGGCTGCGCATCATCGGCACCTCTCCTCACAAAGCAGCAGTGGTGTCCTTCACGTTCGAAGGCATTCATCCGCACGACATCGGCACCATTCTGGACACCGAAGGCGTCGCGATTCGCACCGGTCATCACTGCGCCATGCCGGTGATGGACTTCTTCAAGATTCCCGCGACCGCGCGCGCGTCCCTGTCGTTCTACAACACGTTCGAGGAAATCGACCGGCTGGTCGCGGCTCTCGAACAGGCACGCAAGGTGCTCGGCTGATGGACCTCAAGGATCTCTACCGCGACGTGATCGTCGATCACAATCGCAACCCTCGCAACTTCGGCAAACTGGAGCCGGCCGACGCGCACGCCGATGGTCACAATCCGTTGTGCGGCGATCGTTTGACGGTCTATGCCAACCTCGATGGCGAACGCATTCGCGACGTGAAGTTCGAAGGCAGCGGCTGCGCGATCTCGGTGGCGTCCGCGTCGCTGCTGACCGAAATCGTCAAAGGCAAGTCGAAGTCGGAAGTGAAAGAATTGTTCGACGACGTGCACACGCTGCTGACTCAGCACGATGCATCCGTCGATCTCGCCAAGCTCGGCAAGCTCGCGGCGCTCTCAGGCGTGCGTGAGTT
>JBEVKA010000441.1:0-4468 GCA_040509855.1 Steroidobacter sp. | reverse complement strand
TCATCGTGTCGCGTTCCTGACGCGACAGGCGATCGATGTCCTCGGCCGCTTTCTTGAAGCGCTCGTACTCCTGCAAGCGACGC
Source organism: Steroidobacter sp. (assembly GCA_040509855.1). Lineage (GTDB taxonomy): Bacteria > Pseudomonadota > Gammaproteobacteria > Steroidobacterales > Steroidobacteraceae > Steroidobacter. Next base: position 4,385 of record JBEVKA010000441.1, on the reverse strand, counting down.
ACGAGTTCGGCGCGCGGATCGTCTTCATCCGAACCCTCGGCGGACGGCGGGCGCGGCAGCAACATGCGCGACTTGATCTCGGCCAGCATTGCGGCCATCAACAGATACTCGCCGGCGAGTTCCAGCTGCAGGTCCGCCATCACCTCGATGTACTTCATGTACTGGCGGGTGATCTCGGCGATCGGAATGTCGAGGATGTCGAGGTTCTGCTTGCGGATCAGGTACAGCAGCAGATCGAGCGGACCTTCGAAGGCCTCCAGGAATACCTGGAGCGCGTCCGGCGGAATATACAAATCCCGCGGCAGCTCGGTCATCGGTTCGCCGTCCACGACCGCGAACGGCATCTCGGCCTGCTGCGGCGGCAGCTCGACGATGAACTCTTCGGCTTGCAACTGCGAGCCGGTGTCCTCCACCAGTTTGAGTTCGGGCTTGGACTTGCTCACCGGTAGTTCATCCCCATCGCCTGGTGCACCTCGTCGAGCGTCTGGCGCGCCACATCGCGCGCCTTCTCGTTGCCCTCGGCGATGATGCCGCGGACCAGGTCGCGATTCTCTTCGAATTCCTGCGCACGTGCGCGCACCGTTCTGAGTTCGGCGACCACCGCATCGATCACCGGCTTCTTGCAATCCAGACAGCCGATGCCCGCGGTCCGACAACCTTGACTGGCCCAGGCCTGAGTCTCCGGCGTCGAGTAGATCTTGTGCAGATCCCACACCGGGCACTTCTCCGGATCGCCCGGATCGGTGCGACGCTGGCGCGCCGGGTCGGTCATCATGCCCTTCATCTTCTTCGCGACCGCGTCCGGATCCTCGCGCAGGCCGATGGTGTTGCCGTAGGACTTGGACATCTTGCGGCCATCGAGGCCGGGCACTTTCGGTGTCGTCGTCAGCAGCACTTCGGGTTCGACCAGATAGCTGCGACCGGTGCCTTCGAGATAGCCGAGCAAACGTTCGCGATCGGCCAGCGTCAGGCGTGCGGTGCCTTCCAGCAGTGCGGGCGCCTTGGCCACTGCCTCGGCATCACCCTTTTCCTGATAAAGCTTTCGCAACTCGTTGTAGCGATTGCTATTGCGACTACCCAGCGCCTTGAGCGCCTTCTCCACCTTGGCTTCGAAATCAGGCTCGCGGCCATAGATGTGATTGAAGCGGCGAGCGACTTCCCGCGTGATCTCGACGTGCGCGATCTGGTCCTCGCCCACTGGCACGAAGGCCGTCTTGTACAACAGGATGTCCGCGCTTTGGAGCAGCGGATATCCCAGGAAGCCATACGTCGCGAGGTCCTTATCCTTGAGCTGTTCCTGCTGGTCCTTGTACGTCGGCACGCGCTCCAGCCAGCCGAGCGGCGTAATCATCGACAGTAACAAATGCAGTTCGGAATGCTCGGGCACGCGCGACTGAATGAACATGGTCGCGGACGCAGGATTGAGACCGGCGGCGAGCCAGTCGATCACCACTTCCCAGACGTTGCTCTCCAACTTCGCCGTGTCCTCGTAACCCGTGGTCAGCGCGTGGATGTCGGCGACGAAGAAATAGCACTCGTACTGATACTGCAGCTCCACCCAGTTTTTGAGCGCGCCGTGATAGTTGCCGAGGTGCAAGGCGCCGGTCGGCCGCATGCCGGACAGGACGCGTCGATTGGTAACGGGAGTCGCGCTCAAGCTAATGCCTTCGAAAGCTGCTCCGGAGCGATTCCCGCAGCGACTTTCCTCAATTTATTCCAACGTGGATTCAACGTCTTAGGGAGGATTGTTAATTCGATAAATCAGCAGCTTGCAAAGTCAGGCGCATTATACGCAGCTTGACAGCCCTGCTTGGTAGATCTGGCGGCCGGGACTTCATTCGAAGGCGCTGACATCGCCCTTGCCCCGACGTACCACCACCGGCGCGGGGCCAGCCAGATCGATCACGCTGCTCGGTTCGAGGCCTGAATTCCCGCCATCGATGACGGCGTCGACGAAGTGGTACAGCCGTTCCTGAATCTCGCGCCCGTCGGTCATGGGTGCGTCGTCGCCGGGCATCAGCAGCGTCGAGCTCATCATGGGCTCGCCCAGCTCATCCAGGATCGCCATCGGCACCGGATGATCGGGCACGCGGATGCCGATGGTCCGACGCTTCTCGTTTTGCAGCCGTCGCGGCGTTTCCTTGGTGGCCTGGAGAATGAAGGTATAAGGCCCGGGTGTGAACGCCTTGAGCGTGCGGTATTGCGTGTTGTTGACGCGCGCGTACTTGGCGATTTCGGACAGGTCGCTGCACACCAGGGTGAAATGGTGATGCTTGTCGGTCTGGCGGATGCGTGAGATGCGCTCCATCGCCTCCTTGTCGCCGATGTGACAGCCCAGCGCGTAGCAGGAGTCGGTCGGGTAAACCACCACTCCGCCGGCGCGAATGATTTCGACCGCTTGCCGGATCAGACGCGGCTGCGGGTCCTTGGGGTGAATCTCCAGATAGCGACTGGTCATCCCGGTATGATAGCCGCCCCGCTCAAATCACCCCTCACGCGCATGCAGCTGTTGTTCGATTTCCTCCCGGTCATCGCGTTCTTCGCCACCTACAAGCTGACCGGCGATCTATTCACCGCCACCGCAGTCATCATCGTCGCGGTGATCGCGCAGACCGCGTTCCAATGGCTGCGTCATCGCAAGGTCAGCTCCATGTCGCTGATCTCCGGCGCGCTGGTGCTGGTGTTCGGCGGCCTGACGCTGCTGATCCACGACAAGGTGTTCATCCAGTGGAAGGTCACGGTGGTGAACTGGCTGTTCGCGCTGGGTTTCCTCGCCAGCCGTTATTTCGGCGAGCGGACCATGATCGAACGCATGATGGGCGAGCAGGTGCAGCTGGAGGTCGCCGTGTGGCGCCGCTTGAACTGGGCCTGGATCGGCTTTTTCACCGCGCTCGGCGCCATCAATCTGTACGTGGCTTACAGCTTCTCGGAAGCGACCTGGGTCAATTTCAAGCTGTATGGACTGATCGGCCTCACCGCCGTGTTCGCGGTTGGCCAGGGCTTGTGGCTGGCGAACAAGATGCCAGCGGAGCCGCAAGAGAGCTCCAAGTGAGCACCCCTCGCGCTGAGCGCATCGTCAGCGAATTGCAGCGCGCGCTGCATACGGATCGCGTCGAGCTGATCGACGACAGTCATCTGCACGCCGGCCATGCCGGCGCCCGGGATGGTCGCGGCCATTTCCGAGTGCGCGTGGTCTCGGGCGATTTCGCCGGCCTGCGCACGTTGCAGCGTCATCAGCTGGTCTATCGCTCGCTGGGCGAGATGATGCAAACCGACATCCATGCCCTGAGCATCACCGCGCTGACACCGGAAGAAGCGCAGTAACGAATAGCTCCGCACCCTTCACTATCGACAATGAAACCCATGAAACACCGTCATCTCATCGCCTCGCTGGTGCTGCCGCTCACCCTGCTCGCGGCCTGCGGCAAGGCTGCTGAAAAGCCCGCCGCCGCCAGCAGCGGCCCCGCCGTCGCGGTCGTCAATGGCAAATCGCTCAGCAAGTCCGAGTTCGACCTGTACGTCGAGAACGTCGCGCGCCAGTCCAAGCGTGAGATCGCGGAAGGCGAAAAAGGTCAGCTGCTGGATCAGTTCATCAGCATGAAGCTCGCGGCCGACGCGGCCGAGAAAGAAGGCATCGCCAAGGACGCGAAGGTCAACGATCAGCTCCAGCTGGCGCGCATGAACGTGATCGTCGACGCCGGCCTGCAGAAGTGGCTGGAAGCGCATCCGGTGACGGATGAAGAGCTGCGCCCCGAATACGACGCGCAGGTCGCCCAGCTCCCCCGCGAGTACCACGCGCGGCACATCCTGGTCGACGACCAGGCCAAGGCAGAGAAACTGACCAAGGACCTCAAAGCCGGCGGCGACTTCGCCAAGCTCGCCGAAAAGAATTCCAAGGATCCCTCCGGCAAGAGCGGCGGCGACCTCGGCTGGTTCACCCTCGACACCATGGTCAAGCCCTTCGCCGACGCCGTCGCCGCCCTGCAGCCCGGCCAGATGACCGACCAGCCGGTGCAGAGCCAGTTCGGCTGGCACGTCATCAAGCTGGAAGAAAGCCGCGTCACCGCCGCGCCGGCGTTCGATGAAGTGAAAGACCGCGTGAAAATGTTCGTGCAGCGAAAGAAGCTGCAAACGTATCTGGATGACCTGCGCAAGAATGCGAAGGTCGAAAAGAAGATTTGAGAATCCAGCGCGGCTGCGGGTGAGTCGCCCGCAGCCGTTGCGTCAGCCGAGCAGCTTTAGAAAGGCCGCTTCGTCCAACACCTCGACTCCCAACTCCTGCGCCTTCTGCAGCTTTGACCCGGCCTCGGCTCCGGCGACAACGTAGCTGGTCTTCTTCGACACGCTGCCGGTGACCTTCCCTCCCAGGGCAGTGATGCGATCGC
>JBEVKA010000440.1:0-4975 GCA_040509855.1 Steroidobacter sp. | reverse complement strand
CGAATGCTGGAAAGCCCGGCGTTCGTCGCGAAGCTGGTGTTCATCGCATTGGCTGGCGTCAACGCACTGTATTTCGAGTTCGTGATTGCACAGCGAGCGCCGGTCAAAGAGAACCACAGCCTCCTGCCGTCGAGCGTGCGCTATGCCGGATTCGCTTCGCTGAGCCTGTGGACGCTGGTCGTGGTGTGCGGCCGGCTCATTCCTTATCTGCCGACGTGGGAATGAGCATGTCCACACTCGACATTCTGACCTGGATCCAGGACAGCGCGCTGGCGCATGCGATCAGCAAGACCGATCATCTGGTCGGCGCTGGCCTGCAGATCGTGCACGTGATGGGGCTGGTGGCGCTGCTGGCGTCGCTGGTGCTCATCAGCCTGCACCTGCTCGGGCTCGCGTTCAAACATCATCCGACGGTCGAGATCGCCCGGGAGTCGACGCGACTGGTGTGGTGGGGCCTGGCGCTGACGGCACTCAGCGGCACCTTGATGTTCATCGCCACGCCCAAGCTGTATTTCTACAACCCGGCCTTTCGCCTCAAGATGGTGCTGTTCCTGATCGCCATCGTGGTGCAGCTGGCTTTGTTTCATCGGGCCGCGAACGGCGCTTCATCGGCGCCATCGTTCGCAAAAGTGAGCGTCGCCGTGTCGCTCGCCGCATGGTTCAGCGTCGCGATGGCCGGACGCATGATCGGCTTCATCTGAAGTCGGCGTGTCGGGCGAAACCCTCCAACGCCCACGTTGATCTCAATCGAAGGCGACGCGGAACCGTTGCAGCTCGGCGCGATGTCTCTTGCTCATCGGCAAGGCTCGGCCAGTGCGCAGCTCCACCGTACCGTTGCCGGACGGCTGAGTCTTGATGCGGGTGATGGCCTCCCGCTTGACGATGTGCGAGCGATGGATGCGCAGGAATTTTTCTGTCGGCAGCATGTCCTCGACCTGCTTCAAGGGCGCGCGCAGTAAGTAACACTGCCCATTGGCTGCGATCTCCACGTAATTGCCGGCCGCGCTCAGGCTCTCGATACTCTCCAGCTGAATTAGGCATTCATCCGCGCCCTTGCTGACCAGCAGTGTGGTGAGCGCGGGCCGCGACGATTCCAGCTCCTGAAGCGGCGATGTTTCCAGCGTCGCATCCATTGCTGGCTCGTCCGTCGACATCGACAGCTTGCGCACGAACGTATGCCAGATCATGTACACGACCAGCATGGTGCAGATGTAGCGGGGCAGGAAGATGAAGAGGCTGTTCGCCATGCTGCGTTCCTGGGTGTGCAGATCGATGGTGACCGGCACGGCGACCGAAACAGCCAGCACGATGGCGACGAAACGCAGATGGCTGGCGATGCCTTCGCGCTGATGCCGCGACAGTTTGCGCCAGGCCTGAAACACCAGTGGCGTGGTCAGCAGCCACACGCCCCAGTTGCGACACACGTGGACCAATGCCGAGAACAGGTCGGGCTCGGCCGAGTCCACCACCACCTGATAGAGGGTGCAATAACAGGACAGCAGCACGATGTAGGCGCCCCAGCACACCAGCGACGCCTTGATCTCGGTGGGATCCGGCAGCAGCGGGCGGGGTAGAGACGATATGTGGGCCGACACGACGGAGCTCCTCGAACGCGGTCGGATGGAAACGGCAGTCGAGCATATCAGGCTCTACTGCACCCGACACTCGGCCACCGAACCTAAACGCAATCTCGACGACACCGGCGGCCGGCCGATGTTTTCGAGCAACCCGGAGTGAGCCCACCGCGATGACCGTTCCCACCCGGCCACAGGGTCGATTCGTCTGGCTCATCGGCCTCGCCGCCATCGTCGGCATTCTCAGCCTGATCGCCTGGACCTCGATGAGCCTGGTGTCGCGGGAGCTGAGCAGCGCGCGCGAGTCTCATGGCGAAGTGCTGCGTGCTCGCGAAGTCCTGACCGATCTGCAAACCGTGCTGTTGCTATTGCGGGATGCGGAGACCAGCGAACGCGGATATGTCATCACCGGCGATGCTGCTTTCCTGGATGCATTCGAGACCGCGCGTGACTCGCTCGACGAACATCTGCTCGGTGTCGAAACGGTGCTCACCGGCGTCGGCGACCGCAAGACGCTGGACCAGCTGCTGGCGGCGTCACGCCATCAGATCGCCTACCTGAGCCAGGTCGTGGAGTTGCAGCGGAGCGGCGACAAACGCCAGGTGGTGCAGATCATTCATTCGCAAGTCGGCAAGCAGCGCATGGAAGCGATCCGCCGTCTGGTGTTGTCGCTGGAGCAGGATCAGCGTCATCAGCTCGCGCAGCGCGCACAGGCGTTCAACGATCGCTCGATCGAATCCGAAGGCATGGTGAAGAGCGCGTTGGTCGCGGCGGTGCTGCTGGTGTTGAGCGCCAGCGCACTGCTGTATTTCTATGCGTATCGCCGCATGCTCGCGGAATCGGTCGCCGCCGAAGCGTCGCAGATGCTGCGCTCGACGATGGACAACATCACCGAAGGCGTCGTGGTGTACGACCAGAACATGCGCGTGCTCACCTGGAATCCGCGCTTTCTGGAGTTGCGCCGGCTCGATATCAACCAGATTCGCAGCGGCATGACGGCTTCGGAGTTGATGCATGCGGCGGAACCGTTGACCGTCAGCATCGCGGGCACCACCCATCAAACGCGTCTGTCCGAGCCGGGTTTCGGCGATCTGTCGGCGCCGTTTCAAGGCGAGGGCACGACGCCTTCGGGCATGGTGCTCAAGATCTGGGGCAGTCCGATCGCGAATGGCGACTACATCGTCACGATCTCGGATGTGACCGCGCTTCGCAATTCGGAGGCGGCATATCGCGATCGCGCGGCGCGCCTCAATTCCACGCTCGACAACGTGGTCGACGCCATCATCACCATCAACGAGAGCGGCAGCATCGAGTCGTGGAGCAAGAGTGCCGAACGTTTGTTCGGTTACGCCACCGAGGAAGTGCTGCATCGGAACGTTAAATACCTGATGCCGGATCAGCATGCCTTCGTGCTCGACGGCTACTTGCGCAATCACATGACGACCGGCGAGCAGCGCGCGCTCGGGACGCGTCGCCAGGTCGAAGCGCTTCACAAGGACGGGCGCAAGATTCCGGTCGAAGTCGGCCTGAGCGAGATGTTCATCGGCAGCCGGCGATTGTTCGTGGCCATCGTGCGCGATATTTCCGAGCGGCTGGAAATCGATCGCATGAAGTCCGGCTTTGTTTCCACGGTGAGCCACGAGTTGCGCACACCGTTGACGTCCATCGGCGGTTCGCTGGGTTTGCTCGCTGGCGGCGCGGCCGGTGAGCTGAGCCCCAAGGCCGCGAAGCTGATCGACATCGCGAAACAAAACAGCGACCGGCTGGTGCGTCTCATCAACGACATCCTGGACCTGGAAAAAGCCGAGTCCGGCAAGCTGGAACTGCGGGTCGAGGAGCTGGCGCTGGTGCCGATCGTGGAACAGGCGATCGAGCTCAATCGCGGTTATGCCGACAGCTTCGGCGTGGCCATCAAGCTGGAGCCGCACGAAGTCGACCGCGCGGTGGTGGTCGATCGCGATCGTTTCATACAAGTGCTGACCAACTTGTTGTCCAACGCGGTGAAGTATTCGCCGCGCGGCGGCACTGTGCGCGTCAGCGTCACGGCCAAGGACAGCACCGCCACCGTCAGCGTGCTGGATGAGGGCACGGGCATTCCGCCGCAATTCGAGAAACGCATCTTCCAGAAATTCTCGCAGGCGGACAGCTCGGATACTCGCGCCAAGGGCGGCACGGGCCTCGGCTTGTCGATCGCGCGTACGCTCATGGAACGTTTCAACGGCAGCATCGACTTCGAGCGCGGCCGACGACGTGGCGCAAACTTCTGTGTGACATTGCCTTCGCGTCCGCCCAGCGTCACGACACTCTCGCTACCCGCTTTGAGTTTGCCATCGCCGCACATCCTGATCTGCGAGGACGATCCGGACATGACGGAATATCTGAGCGTCATGCTCAATGGCGCCGGCATGACTGTCGGCACCGCGGAGACGGCGGGCGAGGCCAAGGCAGCCATGGAAGGGGAACATTTCGATCTGTTGTTGATCGATATGCACTTGCCCGACGCCGATGGTCTGGAGGTGGTCAAGGAGTTACGCAACGATCAGGCGCAGTCGATGCTGCCCGTGATCGTCATGACCGGCAGCTCCGCCGTCTCCAACGACGAAGTGCAGGCGCTCAAGCTCGCCGATCTGCTGCAGAAACCGGTTCGACCCGAACGCCTGGTGGGCGCGATCCGCTCCGCGCTGCTCGCTCACGATCGCAAGCGGATACGGATCCTGCACGTCGAGGACGATCCGTTGTTGACCGAACTGGTGCAAACGCTGCTCGAAGGTCCGGCCGATGTGGTGGCTGAATATTCCGTCAGTGGCGCCCGTACGCGCCTCGAACAGGAAACATTCGATATGGTGATCCTGGACATCACGCTCGGCGACGGTTCGGGCCTGGATCTGCTGCCGTTGTTACAGCAGGGCGCCAATCCACCAGCAGTGGTTCTATATACGGCGAACGAACCGAGTCAGGAAGTCGCGGCGAAGGTGGCGGCTGTGATGGTCAAGTCGCGGCACTCGGTCACCGATCTGCTCTCATCGGTGCGCGTAGTGTCGGATGCGCGTGCGCGCAGGAATATCACGGCGGCGTGAGCACCGCCGCCTGTCTGCAAGTTAGACGGAAACTTTCCGCACCCACCCATTCGGATCCTCGATCGTGCCGCGCTGAATGCCGACGAGCTTGGCTTTCAGCTGCTGGCTGACCGGGCCGGTGACTCCGTCGCCGATACGGAACGAACCCAACGTACTGACGACTTCGCCGATGCCCGCGACCACCGCGGCCGTGCCGCAAGCGAATGCTTCGCGCAACCGTCCGCTCTTTACATCGGAGCGCCATTGATCGATGGAATAGGGCGCTTCCTTGACTTGCATGCCGAGTCCGCGCGCGATCTCGATGATGCTGTTACGAGTGATGCC
>JBEVKA010000439.1:0-5886 GCA_040509855.1 Steroidobacter sp. | reverse complement strand
AATTGCTCAGAGGCCAGCGCCGGAGGTAGCGGAACGAGCGGATGCGTCGCTGTTGCCACTCGACGAGGTCATCGCGACGGCGCGTCAGCGATACGGTGATGCGTCGATCAAGAACATTCGATTTCAAGGCGGCAGCGGACGTGTCGTCGTCATCTATTTCGAGACGCCATCCACGACCCGGCCGCGAGCCAGCGATCAGATCTGGCTCGATGGCTACAGTGCATCCACGCTCGCTGTTGCTGAGCCGGCCGCGCTTCCCGCCGGGAATCAGTTCTTCGATTGGTTGTTGCCCATTCACAGCGGCGAGGTGTTTGGCATCGCCGGACGCGTGTTGTTTGCTTTGGGCGCGCTGTCCATGAGTGGCCTCGCCCTGACAGGCATATGGCAGTGGCTCGAGCGTCGGCGCTTGCGCTCTTTGCCTGCGCCAGCGAGCGGCGACGTAGTGACTCGCCCCAAACTGCTCGATGTCGTCGTCGCTCGCGCATGGGATGAGACGAGATCGGTGCGGGCGTTGGAGTTGCGTGCCGTGGATGGAGGCGAGCTGCCGCCATTCGAGGCGGGCGCGCATGTCGATGTTTATCTCGCCGACGACATCATTCGTCAGTACAGCATCTGGAGCGATCCGAACGACCGGACTCGCTACTGTATCGCTGTGCTCGAGCTGGCCGATTCCCGCGGCGGATCGGTGGCCGCGCATGCCTTGCAGGCGGGCGCACGATTGCAAATTGCTTCGCCTCGAAACACATTCGCGCTGGTGGAGAGCGCACCGGCATCGCTGCTCATCGCTGGCGGCATTGGCGTGACGCCAATGATCGCCATGGCGTCACGCTTGGCGAAGCTGGGTCAGCCATTCAAGATGCATTACTGCGCGCGTCGCCGTGAGGATGCGGCTTTTGTCTCGCAGCTGCGAGCAGTCATTGCGAACGACGCCTTGTCGCTGCACTTCTCGGATGAATCGCATCCAGGACGGTTCCACGCACGCGACGCGCTTTCCACCGTGCCTGCCGGCGCTCATATATATGTATGTGGCCCGGTGCGCATGATCGAGAGCGTCCTGGCGGCGGCTCGGGAGCTGGGCTGGCCGCCCGACCGCGTGCACTCGGAACTGTTCAAGGCAGCGCCCGTCGGCGAGGATGCGCGGGCATTCGATCTGCACTTGATTCGCTCCGGCCGCGTCGTGCACGTGTCGGCTCAACAGAGCGCGCTCGACGCCCTCGTTGCCAACGGCGTGCGCATCCCTTCCTCGTGCGCACAGGGCATCTGCGGAACATGCGCGATGAAAGTGCTCGATGGCGTGCCGGATCACCGCGACCGCTATCTGACTCGGGCCGAACACGATAGCGGCGCCATCTTTACGCCGTGCTGCTCGCGGGCGCGGACGCCGGTGCTGGTGGTCGACCTCTGAGCCCGGCGCCTCTATTTCAATTGAAATAATTCGAGCCGCTTCGAAACATTCGGCGTTAATGTCGCACGCGCCCAATCACCGCCAGGTCAACGGCGGAGCGCGATCCTTGGACATGCGGCGACAAAGCAGTCTGAGCAACCCGAAGGGCGGGCCCGAAGTCGCGGGGCGGCGGCCGCTGGTCCTGGTGCTGGAGTCCGATCGGCCCATTCGTGCGCTGGTCTCCGAATGGCTCGACATGGCGGGCTATGGTTTCATGGACGGGCGCGAGTCCGGGGTTGCCTGGGCGACGGCGGATCTGGTGTTGGTCGATGTCCGTGCGCCACTGCAGGCGGCTCGTGAGACGATCGAGGGGCTGGGGTTGGCCATGCCGCACGCGTCGATCATCGCAATGTCCGCCGACGCGCTGGTGAACGGTCGATCGGCGATGGAAGCCGTTGCGCGGGAACTCGGGGTTGCGGCTGTGTTGGTCAAGCCCTTTGGGCGAGACGCCTTGATGCAGGCTCTCGAACGCGTGCGGACGAAGACATGAGGGGAGCTGTTGCACTCGAAGGTGCCGCAAGTCGATGCGCGAGCAGGTGATGACGCCGCGGCGAGTCGCGACGGCGTCTTGCGCTCATCTGTTTTGCCGTTGCTCGTGCTGCTGGTATCCCTCGGAGCGACGGCACTCACCTGGTATGGTTTGAAGGCGCAGGCGGAAGCGAGCGCCGCGACTGATTTCGACAGCGAAGCGCGACAGATCGCGGAAACCATCGAGGCGCGAACACGCGCGTATCAAGAGAGTTTGCAAGCCGTCGTGGCGCTGTTCGGCACCAGCCGAGTGATTACCGGCGATGACTGGCGCCGCTTTGTCGATGGCCTGGAGCTGCGTCGGGATCATCCGGGCGTGGAGATGCTCGGCTTCGCGAAACATCTCGACGCCGACCAGCTGGTCGTTCACGAGCAGCAGATGCAGGCGCGGGATGTGCCCGATTATCACGTCTGGCCCAAAGGTCGGCGCGATCGATATGTGGCTGTGACTTTCATCGAACCTTTCAGCGGCAATTCACGGCGGCTGCTGGGTTATGACTTGTGGGCCGATCCGACCGGTCGGGATGCCATGCAACGGGCGCGGAATTCCGGCGTCGTGAGTCTCTCGAAACGCTGGAGCCCGGTTGCAGGCAACGAGTCGGAAGCCACCGTGCTGATGTTTTCTCCGCTGTCGGGCGGCTACGTCTACGCCGCGCTCCACTGCGACGACCTGATGGAAGACATCCTGCGCAATTCCGTGGTCGATGCCGGCCTGGCCGTTTACGATGGCGAACAAACATCGTCCGATGCGCTGCTGTACGCCAATGCTCGCGCTCGCGATGCGCTCGATGCGCAATTCAAACCGGCGTTCCAAACCACCGTGCCGGTGACTGTTGCCGGTCGTGAGTGGACGCTGAGACTATTCTCTCAGCCTTACGCCAAGGCTGTGCCGCAGAGACAGCTGCCGCTGATTGCGTTGGCCGCCGGGATTCCTCTGTCGTTCTTGTTATTCGGCATCGCCTGGTCGCAAGCGACGTTACGCGCGAGAGCGGTGAGGATCGCGCGAGACATGACGCAATCCCTGCGTGCCCAGGCCGGATTGCTCGATCTCACCCACGACGCTGTGTTCCTGCGGGATCGTCACGATGTGATTCGTTATTGGAATCGCGCGGCGAGCGACACGTACGGATTCAGTGCCGAGGAAGCGATCGGCCGCACGGCTGACGACTTGCTCCACACACATTTTCCAGTGCCGTCCGAACAGCTGTGGCGCGAGCTGGAAACCACGGACCGATGGGAAGGCGAACTCATCCATACGCGTCGTGACGGCAATCGGATCATCGTTGCCTCCCGCTGGGCCGTACAGCGTGACGCGAATGGTGCGATCGAGGCGATTCTCGAAACCAACAACGATGTGACCGAACATCGGCGCGAACAGGAAGAGCGGCGCAGGCTCGAAGCGAGCCTGATGCAGGCGAGCAAGCTCGAAGCCATGGGCACGCTCGCCGGCGGCATTGCCCACGACTTCAATAACATTCTCGGCGCGATTCTGGGCTACGGCGAGCTGGCACAGAACGAAGTCCAGCAGGGCAGTTCGCTACGACGCTATGTGGACAGCGTGATGAGTGCCGGGCAGCGCGCGAAGTCGCTCGTCGCTCGGATCCTGGCTTTCAGCCGCAGCGGATTGGGCCAACGACTGCCCGTGCATGTGCAGTCGGTGGTGGCAGAGGCGCTGGATTTGCTGAGCGCATCGCTGCCTGATGACGTGCGACTGGAGCGCGAACTGGCGGCGGACGACGCGGCTGTCATCGGCGATCCGACGCAAATCCATCAGGTGGTGTTGAATCTCGGCACCAACGCCATCCATGCAATGAAAAATGGCGGCGTGCTCGGCGTGCGGCTCGACATGGCAACTGTCGACGTGCCGGTGACGCTGGTGACGGGCACGATCGATCGCGGTGAATATGTGCGTCTGGCGGTGAGCGACACGGGGCTGGGCATCGAACCCGGCCTGCGGGATCGAATCTTCGATCCGTTCTTCACCACCAAAGGCGTCGGCGTGGGCACGGGCCTGGGACTTTCGCTCGTGCACGGCATTGCTGCCGATCTGGGTGGCGGCGTGGACGTGCAGAGCGAACTCGGGCGCGGTACGACATTCGAGGTCTACTTGCCTTGCAGTGGCCGTGTGTCACACACCGATCCGGAACGCGAGGCGTTGCCGCTCGGTCACGGCGAGACGGTCATGCTGGTCGATGATGAAGAAGTGCTGGTCAGGCTCGGCGAGGAAATGATCGCGAGACTGGGTTATGAACCGGTGGGCTACACGTCGCCGGCCGATGCGCTGGAGGCGTTTCGCGCCAATCCACGACGTTTCGATATCGTGCTCTCGGACGAAACCATGCCGGGAATGACGGGCTCGCAGCTCGCCGAACGCATTCGCGAGCTTCGCCACGATGTTCCCATTTTGCTGATGAGCGGTTACGCAACGGCGACACTGGCCACGCGAGCAGCGGCGGCTGGAGTCGCAGAGGTGCTCAACAAGCCGCTGGTCGCGAGAGACATTGCACGCAGCCTCGAAGTCGCGCTACGCAAGTGAAAGAAGCCTCTCCCGCACGGGGCGCCCGACCGCGAGGGTTGGGGGATAGGGAGAGCCGAGGCGGGCCCGGCAGGAGAGGCGAGTCGCCAACTGGGGTGAATGAGCATCGGCGACGGTGGATAGCGTCGCTCCGGCGGATTGCAGTGGGATTTCCGGTGGGGTCCGCGTTCATTACAGCTGTAATAGAAGCGGCGTTGTACGCATTCGCCGCGACGTGGATACAATGGTTTGCATGGACACCGCTCCAGCACATGTTCTGGTCGTGGATGACGACGCCGGGATTCGGGCGCTGGTAACGGAGTACCTGACGCAGAACGACTTTCGCGTCACCGCCGTGAGCACCGGCAAGGAAATGACGGATGTGCTGGCGGCGGAGGCGATCGACCTGGTGGTGCTCGATCTCAAGCTGCCGGGCGAGGACGGTCTGCTCCTGGCGCGCCGCCTGCGCGAGACCTCGAATATTTCCATCATCATCGTCACCGGCCGGCAGGAAGAAGCCGATCGCGTGATGGGGCTGGAGTTGGGCGCGGACGATTACGTCACCAAGCCTTTCAGTCCGCGAGAGTTGCTGGCGCGCATTCGCGCCGTCATGCGCCGTTATCAGCCGGCGGAACCCTTGCCTGGACGTGACGATGGGTTGCGCGCTTATCGATTCGCGGGTTGGGAGTTGAACGTCCGCCTGCATCGGCTGACGTCGCCCGGCGGCAAGCATGTGTCGCTCACCAACGGCGAGTTCAGTCTGCTGGTCGCGTTTCTGTCGGCGCCACAACGAGTGTTGAATCGCGACCAGTTGCTCGATCTGTCACGCCTGCACAGCACCGAAGTGTACGACCGCTCCATCGACGTGCAGATCCTGCGACTGCGGCGAAAGATCGAGATCGATCCGTCCGATCCGCAATTGATTCGGACCGAGCGTGGCGTGGGCTACATGTTCTGCGCGCCGGTCGCGACAGTGCGTTGAGAATCTATTTCACACTGTAGCCTCGTGCGTCCAGGCAAGCTTCCTCGGCGCGAAAGTAATCGGCACGCTTGCTGGTCGCCGTGTCAGCTGCAACGCCTCCGCCAGCTTCAGTCGGGTCGTAGCCAGTCTGTTCCACGGCATAATGGTGACATTCATAGCGATCACGCGACTGTTGTTCGGCGGACTGTCCGTTCTTGGGATAGACGAACAGCGTGTCGCTGAGCGGTTGCTGAGTCGTACCAGCGGCATCGTTTGGACTCGGTGGCGCAACCACCTCGTACTCATGCTGACCGCCGTTCCAGGTGTAGTACGAGTCGTTGGCGTAGTAATAGGGCAGGCCGCCAAACCACACCGTCGTATAGAAAGGCGGCAGGACGGGTACGAACGCACCGATAGGTGCACCGACGACGACCCAGC
>JBEVKA010000438.1:0-12156 GCA_040509855.1 Steroidobacter sp. | reverse complement strand
TCGGAGATCTCGCGCATCGAAGGCATCGCGGGCAGCCCGTCGTACATGTCGCCCGAGCAGGTGCAGTCGCTGGAGATCACCAACCGCTCCGACCTGTATTCGCTCGGCGCGGTGCTGTACGAAATGCTCACCGGTTTTCGTCCGTTCCGCGGCGGCAACCTTTCCAAGCTGCTGCATCAGATCGTGTACGCGACGGCGCAGCCGATTCATACGTTGCGGCCGGACATTCCCGAAGTGCTGGAGACGTCGGTCGCCAAGGCCTTGCAAAAGGATCCGGCCAAACGTTACCGCAATGGTCTGGAGTTGGCCGCGGATCTCACGCGTGTTCACCAGGCGCTGCGCGATGGCACGTCCAAGCTGGATCGCCAGGAACAGTTCTCCATCCTGCGCACGCTCAAGTTCTTCCACGACTTCTCGCAGTCGGAAATCCTCGAAGTGCTGCGCGCGAGCACCTGGCAGGACTACGAGCAGAGTGAGGAGATCGTCAAGGAAGGCGAAATGGACGATCGCTTCTATGTGATCGTTTCCGGCAGCGTCGGGGTCATGCGCAATGGCAACGCCGTGGGTCAGCTGGATGCCGGCGATTGCTTCGGTGAGACCAGCTACGTGCGCGGCGCCAAGCGGCTTGCGACGATCAAGGCGCTGTCGAATGTGACTTTGATGAAGGTCAGCTCGACGTTGCTCGAGCAGAGCTCGGCGGCGTGTCAGCTGCGATTCAACAAAGTATTCCTGCGCAGCCTCATCAGCCGGTTGCAAAGCCCGAACTGATCTACGAGCCGACGACTTCGTCCTTGTCCTTTTCGATCAGCGCGTCGGCCGAGTGGTTGTGGATGGACTCGAAGTTCTCCGCTTCGACCACATACGCACGAACCCGCTCTTCGTCGTTCATGCGCACGGCGACATCTCGCACGATGTCTTCCACGAACTTCGGGTTCTCATAAGCACGCTCGGTGACGTATTTTTCGTCCGCGCGCTTCAGGATGCTGTAGACCTCGCAAGAGGCTTCCTGCTCGGCGATGTCGATCAGTTCTTCCAGCCACATGTGACCATCGACCTTGGCCTTGATGGTGATGTGTGAGCGCTGGTTGTGGGCGCCGTATCTGGAGATGTCTCTGGAGCAGGGGCACAGGCTGGTGGCGGCGACCACCACTTTCAGCCACAGCTCGGGCCTGCCGTTGTGGAGTTCACCGATCAGCGACGCCTGATAGTTCATCAGGCTCTCGACCCCCGACATCGGCGCCTTCTTCATCACGAAGAAGGGGAAATTCATTTCGAGGTGACCGGACTGTGCATTCAGCTTCTCGGTCATCTCCAACAGAATGTCGCGAAACGATTCGACCGAGATCTCGCGCTCATTCATGTGCAGCACTTCCACGAAGCGCGACATGTGCGTGCCCTTGAAGTTGTGGGGCAGGGCCACGTACATGTTGAAGTTGGCGATCGTGTGCTGCTCGCCGCTGGCGCGATCCTTCACGCGCACCGGGTGATAGACATCCTTGATGCCGACCTTGTTGATCGGAATGCGGCGCGAGTCCGCGCGGGCCTGCACGTCCTCGATGGACGTGGGGACGGGGGGCGCGACGCTGGAAGGCAATGTCGACATGAAGGTTTCCGGGACGGCCGGAGCACCGGCTTGCTGAAGGCTATCTGGGTTGGGGGCAGTATAAAACAACCCTGCCGAGGCCCGTCCGCCCGTCAGGGAAATACTGAAATGCCGGGTTGGAAGGGGTTGGCGGTTAGCAGGAGCGTGTCGGCTGTTTTCCAGGCGGTTTTGACCAACCGCTAACCGCCAACCGCCAACCGCTTCTCCCCCTGCCACCAACGGGTGATCGCCGTCTCCACGGACGCGTAATCGAGCCCCGCTGCCGCCAGGCAGTCCTCGCGCGAGCCGTGTTCCATGAAGCGATCCGGGATGCCCAGGTTCAGTAGCGGTGGAATATGCCCGTGCGCCGCCAGGCACTCTGCGATGGCGGAGCCGGCGCCGCCGGCGACCACGTTTTCTTCGACCGTGATGAGCGCGCGATGATTGGCAGCCACGCGGACGATCAGCTCTTCGTCCAGCGGCTTGATGAAACGCAAATTCACAACCGTTGCGTCGAGCTTCTCGGCGATTCGCTCGCACAGCGGGACCATCGCCCCGACCGCGATGATCGCAAGCCCGCTGCGACCTTCGCGACGCACCTGCGCTTTCCCGATCGGCAACGCACGCATGTTGGCCTCGATCGGGGTGCCCGGGCCTTGGCCACGCGGATAGCGCACAGCTGCGGGAAGATTCGACTGCACGCCGGTGTACAACATCTGCCGGCATTCGTTCTCGTCCGCCGGCGCCATCACGATCAGGTTCGGAATACAGCGCAGGAAGGAAAGATCGTAGCTGCCCTGGTGAGTCGCGCCGTCGCCGCCGACCAGGCCGGCGCGATCGATCGCGAATGTGACGGGTAGATTCTGGATCGCGACGTCGTGAATCAACTGATCGTACGCACGCTGCAGGAACGTCGAGTAGATCGCGACCACCGGCCGCAGGCCCTCACACGCCATGCCCGCCGCCAGGGTCACGGCATGCTGTTCAGCGATCGCGACATCGAAATAACGTGTCGGGAAACGTTTGGAATATTCCACCAGGCCGGAGCCTTCGCGCATGGCTGGCGTGATCGCGACGACTTTGTCGTCGGCCGCGGCCATGTCGCAGAGCCATTGACCGAACACCTGCGAGTAGCTCGGGCCGGTGACCTTTTCCTTGAAGATCACGCCGCTCTTGGGATCGAACGGACCCGGGCCATGCCACTTGATGGGATCGGCTTCGGCCGGCGCGTAGCCCTTGCCCTTGCGGGTAATCACATGCAGGAACTGCGGGCCTTTCAGGTCGCGCAGATTCTTGAGCGTGGCGACCAGCGCGTTGACGTCGTGGCCGTCGATGGGGCCGATGTAGTTGAAGCCCATCTCTTCGAAAATCGTTCCGGGCAACACCATGCCTTTCATGTGCTCTTCGGAACGACGCGCCAGCTCCCACACCGTGGGCATGCGCTTCAAAACATTCTTGCCGCCTTCGCGCAAGGTCGCATACAACTTGCCCGACAGCACGCGTGCGAAGTAATTCGAGAACGCACCGACGTTCTCGGAGATCGACATGTCGTTGTCGTTGAGAATGACCAGCATGTCCACGTCGAGGCTGCCGGCGTGATTCAACGCTTCGAACGCCATGCCCGCGCTCATCGCGCCGTCACCAATGACCGCGACCACGCGACGCTGCTCTTGTTTGCTCGCCGCCGCGAGTGCCATGCCGAGCGCGGCACTGATCGAGGTGCTCGAATGGCCAACGCCGAACGTGTCGTACTCGCTCTCGCTGCGAGTGGGGAAGGGCGCGAGGCCATCCTTCTGTTTGATCGTGTGCAGTTGATCGCGTCGGCCGGTCAGCACTTTGTGCGGATAGGCCTGATGGCCGACGTCCCACACCAGCCGGTCGTGCGGCGTTTCGAATACATAATGCAAGGCGACTGTCAGCTCGACAGTGCCCAGCCCGGCGGCGAAGTGGCCGCCCATCTGGCTGACGGTGTCGATGAGGTACTGACGCAGTTCCGTGGCGACCTGGCCGAGTTCGGCGGCCGGGAGCTTGCGCAAGTCGGCCGGTGAACTGATCGCAGCCAGCAACGGATGAGGCGTGGCGGAATTCATGAACGGAGGAGTCTACAGTAAAGCGGGCGGTCGATTGCTGGCGTGCGGTGGCTGGCGGCGGGCGAATTATGGCGCGACTGACAGAGGTTCTGGGATTTCTCTGCTTTCAGTATTTTCGCAGCACGAGCCAGTCCGACATCGACGCCAGCGGGGCGGGTTGCAGGCCCGGCGTTGCCAGAGCCGCGAGCGCGCGAGCATGCAGCTCATGCATCCGCTGACGCGAAGCTTCGATGCCCGCAACGGACGGAAAGGTGGGCTTGTCTCGCGCGCTGTCGGCACCGGTGGCTTTGCCGATCACGGAGACGTCGCCTTCGACGTCCAGCAGATCGTCCTGGATCTGAAAGGCGAGGCCGATGGCGCGAGCATATTCATCCAGCGATCGAATCACCGTGGCGGACAGATTCGGTGCGCAGGCCGCGGCCATCATCACGCATGTATGAATCAACGCGCCGGTCTTGCGGACGTGCATCTCTTCGACTTCGGCCAGCGATAGCTTGCGGCCGATCGCGGCGAGGTCCAGCGCCTGGCCGCCGGCCATGCCGCTCGTGCCGCTGCCTTCGGCCAGTAATTGCACCAGCTTCAGGCGCACACGCGCATCGTTCGGCAATCCCGGTCCGGTCGCGAGCAGTTCGAACGCGAGGACCTGCAACGAATCGCCGACCAGAATGGCCGTCGCTTCGTCGAATGCTTTGTGACAAGTCGGCCGGCCACGACGCAGGTCGTCGTCATCCATCGCCGGCAGATCATCGTGCACCAGGGAATACGCGTGAATGAGTTCGACCGCGCACGCCGCGCCATCGAGGTTGGATTCGTCGATGCCGAGCGCCGCACCGGTCGCATAAACGAGCGCCGGCCGCACACGTTTGCCGCCGCCGAGCACGCTGTATCGAATCGCTTCGTGCAGCCGCTTCGGCTCCTGATCCACGGCGGGCAGACGAGCCAGCAGCTCGCGTTCGGCGCGATCCTGCCAACGTTGTAACTGGGTGGAGAAGTCCGGCTGCCGCGCCGGCGACGACGGCTCGATCAGCCTGGAAGGAGCTGCCATCGAATCAGCGCTCGTCTTCGTCGCTGTCGAACGGCGCGGTGGCGAAGTCATCGGCGCCGCTCCGGCGCAACAGGATCTCGACTTTCTGCTCGGCCTGCTTGAGCGCGCCCTGGCAGGCTCGGGTGAGTTGCACGCCGCGCTCGAAGTGGCGCAGCGAGTCGTCCAGCGACAGGTCGCCTTGCTCGAGTTTGTCCACGATCGATTCCAGCTCGGCGAGCGAGCGTTCGAAGTCCGCAGTGGGTTCGGCGACAGGTTCGGCGGCGGAAAGAGTTTTGCTGGTCACGATGCGGTGAAAATTAATGAAGCGCGCGGAAAACACGGACAGCAATGGGGCGCGAGCGCGGCAAGCTTGCACTCGCGGAAAGGGCGGGTCAACCACGGTCCGGCCCTCGCCGGCTGCGCCAACGACGTTGACTCCATGCCCGGCCAGGACTAGATTTCGGCTTCATTAGACTATGTCTAACGCAAGATTCCGCCACTTCCATACCTGCCGGCAATTCGAGGTGAGCTGCAATGAAGAATCTGAAGGGATCGAGCACTGAAAAGAATCTGAAGGACGCCTTCGCGGGCGAATCCCAAGCCAATCGTCGCTATCTTTATTTCGCAGCCAAAGCCGACGTGGAAGGGTTCAATGACGTCGCCGCGGTGTTCCGTTCCACCGCCGAGGGCGAGACCGGCCACGCGCACGGTCACCTCGAATATCTCGAAGCGGTCGGCGATCCGGCCACCGGCCTGCCCATCGGCCCGACCGGCGCCAACCTGAAGGCCGCGATCGCGGGCGAAACGCACGAGTACACCGATATGTATCCGGGCATGGCCAAGCAGGCGCGCGACGAAGGCTTCGAGGAAATCGCCGATTGGTTCGAGACGCTGGCCAAGGCCGAGCGCTCGCACGCCAATCGTTTCCAAAAGGCTCTGGATACGCTGTGATCTCGATGCCGGGCGTCGTCCGGCGTCAGCCGTAGCAACGCGCACCAAGCCGGCCGGCAGAGTCTCGCTCTGCCGGCCGTTGGCTTTGTGGCGGTGCTCGCGCAGTAACTCCGCGCTCAACCCAGCCCATAGCCAGGTATCGCGTGTCCGAACAAAAACAGTCGACTTCCGCCCGCGAGGGTAGCCTCGAAGCGCCGACGCGCCATCCGATCGCGTGGCGTGATCCCGACTACGGCAACGAAGCTTCGCTGTTCAAAGAACTGGAACGCATCTTCGATATCTGCCACGGCTGTCGCCGCTGCTTCAGCCTGTGCAATTCGTTTCCAACGCTGTTCGATGCGGTGGATGAATCCCCGACCGGCGAAGTCGATGGCGTCGACAAGAAGGTCTACTGGGATGTCGTCGATCATTGTTACCTGTGCGACATGTGCTACATGACCAAGTGTCCGTACGTGCCGCCGCATCCCTGGAACGTCGACTTCCCGCATTTGATGCTGCGAGCCAAAGCATACAAATTCGCACATCGTTCAAGTGGCGCGCCCGAAGGCGCGAAGCCCATCACCACGCGCGATCAGATTCTCAGCTCCACCGATCTGGTCGGTAGCATCGCCGGCATTCCGGTGGTCGCCGAAGCGGTGAACGCGCTCGCCAAGACGGAATTCGGACGCAACATGCTCGATCGCACGCTCGGCGTGCACCCCAAGGCGCCGATTCCCGAATATCACAGCAAGACCTATCGCAAGCGGCACGCGGCGAAGGAACATCCGCCGCTGGAAGCGAAACCTGCCGGCGACACGCGAGGCAAAGTCGTGTTGTTCGCGACCTGCTATGGCAATCGCAACGAGCCCGAGCTGGCCGAGGATTTGACGGCGGTGTTCGAGCACAACGGCATCGCCGTCACCATCGCGTCCCGCGAGAAGTGCTGTGGCATGCCGAAGCTGGAGCTGGGCGATCTGGAAGCCATCGAGCAGCTGAAGAACGACAATGTCGCCGAGCTCGCCAGGTGGGTGGACGATGGCTGGGACATCGTCACGCCGGTACCGTCATGCACGCTGATGTTCAAACAGGAACTGCCGCTGATGTTTCCTGAGGACGCGCAGGTCATCAAAGTGCGCGACGCGATGTTCGATCCGTTCGAATATTTATGGGCGCGTTATCGCGCGGGCCTGCTGCGCACCGAGTTCCCGCACAAGCTAGGCAAGATCAGCTATCACGTGCCGTGTCATCTGCGAGTGCAGAATCTCGGCCTGCGCACGCGAGACGTGTTGATGCTGGTGCCGGAGACGCAGGTCGATGCCATCGAACGCTGCTCGGGACACAACGGCACATACGGCGTCAAAAAGGAATATCGCGACATCTCGATGAAAATCGGCCGGCCGGTGATTCGCCGCGTCGCCGATGGGGGCGCGGACTACTATTCCAGCGATTGCCCGATGGCCGGTCATCAAATCGAGTCCGGCCTCGAATCGCAGACGCCGCCAGTGCACCCGCTGACGTTGTTGCGGAGGGCTTATGGGATCTGAACCTGTTCAGCAATCGGGACGGCTGGCGCGAGCGGACTTGATGAGCCTTGAGCAGTACTCGACGGCGCGCAAAGAATTTCGCGCCCGCGTCCTGGAGCACAAGCGCGACCGCATGGTGTCCATCGGGCCGAACACCACCTGGGCGTTCGAGGATCGGCTGACGATTCAGTACCAGGTGCAGGAGAGGCTGCGGGTGGAGCGCATTTTCGAGTCCGCCGGCATTCAGGATGAGCTGGACGCGTACAACCCGCTGGTTCCCGACGGCAGCAACTGGAAGGTCACCTTCCTGATCGAATTCCCGGATCCGGTCGAGCGCAAGACCCGGCTCGCGTCGCTCAAGGGCGTCGAGGACCGCTGCTGGGTGCAGGTCACGGGGTGCGATCGGGTCTTCGCGATCGCGGACGAGGATCTGGAGCGCGAGAACGAGGAGAAGACCTCCTCGGTGCACTTCCTGCGCTTCGAGCTCGCGCCGGACATGGTGGCAAAGGCGAAGTCCGGCGCGGGGATCAGCGTCGGCATCGATCATCCGAACTACAACTACCAGGTCTCGCCGGTCTCGGCGGCCCAGCGGGCGTCGCTGGCAGCAGACTTGCGCTGATTCATACCGGGCGGTCCTGAATCCTGGGTGGCCAGAATCCTGAGTGAATATACAGGCGAAGCTGCGTGCTAGAATCCGCGCCGCTTCGAATCCCGACCCTGCCACCCCCGAACTCGTGACCGATGGCCCAATCGTATAACGCCTCCGACATCGAAGTTTTGAGCGGACTCGATCCCGTGCGCCGGCGCCCCGGCATGTACACGGACACGAGCCGCCCCAATCATCTCGCCCACGAAGTCATCGACAACTCCGTCGACGAGGCGCTGGCTGGCCACGCCTAACGCATCGACGTGAAGGTGTTCAAGGACGGCTCGCTGGAAGTGTCCGACGATGGCCGCGGCATGCCGGTGGACATCCATCCGAAGGAAAAGGTCAGCGGCGTCGAGCTGATCCTGACCCGCCTGCACGCCGGCGGTAAGTTTTCAGACAAGAACTACAAGTTCGCCGGCGGTCTGCACGGCGTCGGCGTCTCGGTCGTCAACGCGCTGTCCAAGAACCTGGAAACCTGGGTGAAGCGCGGCGGCAAGGAATACAACATCAGCTTCCGCGAAGGCAAAGTGAAGTCGAAGCTGAGCGTGGTCGGCGATGTCGGCAAGAACAACACCGGCACGCGCGTGCGCTTCTGGCCGGACGCGAGCTTTTTCGAAACGCCGACCTTTTCGCTGCCCAAGCTCAAGCACGTGCTCAAGGCCAAGGCGGTGTTGTGTCCGGGCCTGCATGTAACGCTCGATGTCGAAGGCGGCGAGAAAGAAGAGTGGCGCTACAGCGGCGGCCTGAGCGAGTACCTGACCGAATCGCTCGGCCAGGGTGAGTGGCTGCCGCAGGAACTGTTCACGGGCATCATCGAAGGCGAGCAGGAAGCGGCCGAGTGGGCCATCGCCTGGCGCGTCGATGAAGGGCCGCGCATCGAGGAAAGCTACGTCAACCTGATTCCCACCGAGCAGGGCGGCACGCACGTGAACGGTCTGCGCGTCGGCCTCACCGATGCGATGCGTGAGTTCTGCGAGTTCCGCAACCTGTTGCCGAAGGGCCTGAAGCTCGCGCCCGAAGATGTTTGGGACGGCGTGACTTACGTGCTCTCCATGAAAATGAAAGAGGCGCAGTTTGCCGGCCAGACCAAGGAACGTTTGTCTTCGCGCGAAGCGGCAGCCTTTGTTTCAGGTGTGGTGAAGGATCAGTTCGGTCACTGGCTGAATCAGCATCCGGAGTCGGGCGAGAAGATCGCGCAGCTCGCGATCAGCAGCGCGCAGGCGCGGCTCAAAGCATCCAAGGCCGTGACGCGCAAGCGCATCGGCAGTGGCCCGGCGTTGCCCGGCAAGCTCGCGGATTGCTCTTCGCAAGAGCCCGAGCGTGGCGAGTTGTTCCTGGTGGAAGGTGATTCCGCCGGTGGTTCGGCCAAACAAGCGCGTGATCGTGAGTTCCAGGCTGTGATGCCTCTGCGTGGCAAAATCCTGAACACCTGGGAAGTCGACGCGGGCGAAGTGCTGCAATCTCAGGAAGTGCATCACATCGCGATCGCGCTCGGCGTCGATCCGGGCTCGGACAAGCTGGACGGGCTGCGTTATCACAAGGTTTGCATCCTCGCGGACGCCGACTCGGACGGGCAGCACATCGCGACGTTGTTGTGCGCGCTGTTCCTGCGTCACTTCCGTCCGCTGGTGTTGTCCGGTCACGTGTACGTCGCGATGCCGCCTTTGTATCGCATCGACATGGGCAAGCAGGTGTTCTACGCGCTCGACGACGCCGAACGTTCCGGCATCCTCGATCGTCTGGCTGCCGAGCATCCGCGCTCCAAGCCGACCGTCACGCGCTTCAAAGGTCTCGGTGAAATGAGTGCCTTGCAATTGCGCGAGACGACCATGGCGCCCGAGACGCGCCGGCTGGTGCAGCTCACCGTCGACGCGAAAGACGAAACCGACTCGATGCTCGACATGCTGCTGGCGAAGAAACGCTCGGGCGACCGCCGCGAGTGGCTGGAAACCAAGGGCAACCTCGCGGAAGTGGTGCCATGAGGAAGCGGTTAGCGGTTAGCGGTTGGCGGTTAGTGAAAGAGGGTTGGTGGATGAAGGGATGTTGCAGAGAATTCGATTATTTGTGGATCGACCGGCTCAATGCGCTGCGAGCCCCACTAACCGCCTACCTCTAACCGCCAACCGCTTCCTCTTATGCCGACTCAACCTCCGTTGAATTTCGAAGGCATCGAGCGTCAGTCGCTCAAGACCTTTACCGAGAAGGCGTACCTCGACTATTCGATGTACGTCATTCTCGACCGCGCCTTGCCGCATATCGGCGACGGCCTGAAGCCCGTGCAACGTCGCATCGTCTATGTGATGAGCGAGCAGGCCTCGTGGGCGAACGCCAAGCATAAGAAAGCCGCCCGCGCGATCGGCGACGTCATCGGTAAATATCATCCGCACGGCGACTCGGCTTGTTACGAAGCCATGGTGCTGATGGCGCAGCCGTTCTCATATCGCTATCCGCTGGTCGATGGTCAAGGCAACTTCGGCGCGCCGGACGATCCGAAGTCGTTCGCGGCTTATCGTTACACCGAAGCCCGCCTGACCAAGTATGCGGAGCTGTTGCTGTCCGAGCTCGGGCAGGGCACGGTGAACTGGCTGCCGAATTTCGACGGCACCATGGAAGAGCCGGCGACGTTGCCGGCGCGCGTGCCGAACATTTTGTTGAACGGCGTGACCGGCATCGCGGTCGGCATGGCTACCGACATTCCGCCGCATAACCTGCGTGAAGTCGTGAATGCCTGCATTCGTTTGCTCGAAGATCCGGACACGCCGCTGCGCGAGCTGATGAAGGATGTGAAAGGCCCGGACTTTCCGACCGGGGGCGAAATCATTTCGTCCAAGGCCGACATCAAGCAAATGTACGAGACCGGCAACGGCTCGATCCGCGCCCGCGCGGTGTACGAGCTCGAGGAGGGCAATGTCGTCATCACGCAGCTGCCCTATCAGGTGTCAGGCACCAAAGTGCTGGAGCAGATCGCCGCTCAACACAATGCCAAGAAGCTGCCCATGGTCGAGACGTTCGGCGACGAGTCCGACCACGAACATCCGACGCGCATCGTCATCGTGCCGCGGACCAATCGTGTCGATTGCGTGCAGCTGATGAATCATTTGTTCGCGACCACGGATCTCGAACGCACCTATCGCGTCAACATCAACATCATCGGGCTGGACGGCCGCCCGCGCGTGATGGGTTTGAAGGCGCTGCTCGAAGAGTGGCTGACCTATCGCATCGATACCGTCACGCGTCGTTTGAAATGGCGCCTGGAGAAGGTGCAGGCGCGCCTGCATATCTTGGACGGCTTGCTGATCGCGTATCTCAATCTCGATGAGGTGATCCGCATCATCCGTCGCGAGGACGAGCCGAAGCCGGTGCTGATGAAGCGCTTCAAGCTCACGGAGATCCAGGCCGATGCGATTCTCGACACTCGCCTGCGTCACCTCGCCAAGCTGGAAGAGATGAAGATCCGCGGCGAGCAGGGCGAGCTGCAGGAAGAACAGGACAAGCTCGAGAAACTGCTCGGCAGCAAGGCCAAGCTCAAGAAGCTGGTGCGCGACGAGCTGGAGAAGGATGCGAAGGAATTCGGCGACGATCGCCGCAGCCGCATCGTCGAGCGCGCCGCTGCCGTTGCCATCGATGAAACCGAGCTGGTGACGAACGAACCCGTGACTGTCGTGCTGTCCGAGCGTGGCTGGGTGCGCTCGGCGAAGGGCCACGAAATCGATCCGGAATCGCTTTCATACAAGACGGGTGACGCGTTCCGTGCTGCTGCCAAGGGCAAGAGCACGCAACAAGCGATCTTCCTCGACAGCACCGGTCGCACCTACACGCTGATCGCTCATTCCATGCCGTCCGCGCGCGGCAACGGCGAACCGTTGTCCGGCCGACTCGATCCGCCAGAAGGCGCGACGTTCGCTGGCGTCATCATGGGCGAGGCACAGGAAAAATGCGTCCTCGCCTCGGACGCCGGCTACGGCTTCGTCGTCAAGCTGGAAGAACTGCAGTCACGTAACAAAGCCGGCAAGGCTGTCCTCAAAGTCCCTGACGGCAGTGGCGTGCTCGCGCCTTCAATGGTCCCCGCTGCGGACGATGCTCTGCTGTGCGCCGTCAGCAGCGAAGGCAAGATGCTGGTGTTCCCCGTGAAAGACCTGCCCGAACTGCCTCGCGGCAAGGGCAACAAGATCTTCGGCATCTCCGGCAAAGGCGACGAAAAGCTCGCTGCCATCGCCGTCATCACCTCCGCTCAAAACCTGATCGTGAGATCCGGCGAGCGCAAGATGACCATCAAGTACTCCGACCTCAAGGAATATCGCGGCGAGCGCGCTCAGCGCGGCGCGGTGTTGCCGCGAGGGTGGCGGAAGGTGGATCGG
>JBEVKA010000437.1:0-4761 GCA_040509855.1 Steroidobacter sp. | reverse complement strand
CGCCCGGGCGATGCGCTCAACGGTGCGCCGATGGTCGTGCTCGTCAATGGCGGCTCGGCCTCGGCGTCGGAAATTGTCGCCGGCGCTCTGCAAGATCATCATCGCGCGACGCTGCTCGGTCATCAGACCTACGGCAAGGGCTCGGTCCAGACCGTGATGCCGCTGTCCGACGGCCATGCGATCAAGCTCACTACGTCCAAGTACTTCACGCCTTCGGGCGCTTCCATCCACGAGCGCGGCATCAAGCCCGACGTGGTCGTGAACGACAAGGAAGTGAAGGCGCAGGGTGGCAGCGACTCGCCCGACGCGTACGGCGATCTCAAGTCGGACTACGAGCTGAAGCTCGCGGTCGGCACGCTGCAGAAGGGCGGCGCCATTCGCCAGAGCCGCGCTCCGTAATATTCCATGCGTTCAGCGCAGCCCGCAGCGGTCCAGACGCAAGGATTCGCGGCCCGGGCGCTGCTCTGCCTGGACCTGTTGGTCCTCGCGACCGGCGCTTTGCAATTCGCGTTCGTTCCCTATTCGGTCGGCCGTCCCATGCTGGCGGCCGCTGCGTTGGGTCTGCTCACCGTCAGCATTCTGTTCGCGCGCACCGTCCCAGCCTTGCAGCAGCCGATGGCGCGTCAGCATTGGGTCGACATCGGCGCGCTGATCCTTTGCATCAGTCTGTTCGCCATCGCGACCGGCGCGGCGCATAGTTTCTTCGCGCCGCTCTACCTCGTGCCGCTGGTAGGAGCCGCGCTGGCGTTTGGACGCTGGTGGATCGTGCTGTTGCTCGCGACTGTCATCGCCGCCATCGGTTTCGCGCTTGGCGCGGCGACACCTCAAGTAGATATCAGCGGGCCGGAGTTCGGCGTGCGGCTGTTGAGTGTGCTGGCGCCGGGAGCGGCGGTCGCACTCATCATCGCGGCGCTGATCGAACAGATGCAAAGCGCCGTGCAAAGGATCAGCGATCTCGCGTCCACCGACGCACTGACCGGATTGTTGAACCTGCGCTCCTTCGAAGAAATATTGCAGCAGGAACATCGCAAGGCCGAACGTTTCGGCCGTCCATACACCATCGTCGTTGTCGACGTGGACAATCTGGCGCAGATCAATGAAACCATGGGCCACGAGGCCGGCAGCCAAATCCTGGGCGCCGTGGCTGCCGCCATCACGCGATCCATTCGTAACTCAGATGTAGCCGCGCGCCTGGGCGGAGACGAGTTCGTCGTGCTGCTGACCGAAGCCGATTCCGCGATGGGCGGCGCCATCGCCACGCGTATTCGTAACAATGTTTACGCGGGCACCGTCTCGGTCGCGAACCGGCTGATTCGCGCCAACGTCAATGTCGGCACCGCCAACTTTCCGGAAGATCATTTGTATCCCAAGGAACTGATGATTCTCGCGGATCAGAACATGCAGCAGGATCGCTCCCTGCGACGGGCGCCGGCCTGAAGCTCTACCAGGCTGCGCCGAGCAGGATGGCGCGGAGCGCCCAGATCACGATCCCGAGCATCATGGCCAGCGTGGGGAATGCAGTCAGACCGAAGCCCAGCGAGCGGCTCTTGGGATCGCGCACGTAGGAAGTCGCATAAATCGCGCGGCCGATCACGAACACCACGCCCAACGCGGCCGCCCACAGCGGGCTGATATAACTGGCGAAAATCCACAAGCTGGGCAGAAACAGCACCAGCTGCTCCAGCGTATTCATCTGCACCCGATATTGGCGCTCGAACAGCTCGTTACCGGTGGTCGCCGGGGCGACGACGCCATAGCGAGCGCGGGCTCGGGCCACCAGGGCCGCCAGCCAGAAGAACTGAGTCAGCGCCAGTACGGTCACCAGGGCGACGAACGGCATGATGTTTCCTCATTGAGTAAGTTGCGGGCAGACTCCATATCAGTCGTATGATGCCGACATTCGTCGGAGGGCGCTGACATGACAGGTTTCTTTCTCCGGGCCGCCATCGTGGCGCTCGGTTTGTGGCTGGCGACTCAGGTGTTCTCGGGGCTGCAGTTCGACGGCGCGGGCTCGCTGTTGGCCGCGGCGGTGCTGTTGGGCATCGTCAACGCCATCATCCGGCCCATCGCCGTGGTGCTGACATTGCCGTTGACGCTGCTGTCGCTCGGCTTGTTCCTGATGGTCATCAACGCCGGCATGCTCGGCCTGGTCGCGCTACTGCTCGGCGGCTTTAGCATCAGCGGCTTCTGGACTGCGCTCGGTGCTTCCGTGCTGGTGAGCATCACCTCGTGGCTGGCTTCCGGCATGATCTCGAACAGCGGCCGCGTTGAAGTCATCACGATGAAGAAGTAACCGCGCCGCGCGCCGCTACTCGGTACAGAATCCAGCCGATCACAGCGAAGATCGCGAGGCCCACCAGCTCGCCGAAATTCCAGCGCTCCGGCAGCGCCATGACGTCGGCGTTCTTGGTGACGAAGATCGGGATCGCCAGCACGATGCCCATCAGCGCCTCGCCAGTGATGAGGCCGGCCGAGAACAACACGCCCTTGCGATGCAGGCGCTCGACCTCTTCGGGATTGCTGACATGAGGCGAAGCGCGCTCGACGAAGTGCGCCAGCAACCCGCCCAGGAAAATTGGCACGGTGAGGTCGAGCGGCAAGTAGATACCTACTGCAGCAGCCAGCACCGGCGTACGGAAATTCGAGCCGCGTTTTTTCAGGATCGTATCCAGCACGATGATCGCCGCACCGATGCCGGCGCCGATCCAGATGAGATCCCACGGCAGCTCGCCACCAAACAATCCCTTCGCCACCGACGCGATCAAGGTCGCTTGAGGCGCGAGCAAGGATTTGGGGTGTGCTTCGGTCGGCGGACCGATGCCGTATGCCTCCAGGAGCACGTTCAGCAGCGGAGCCATGATGAGCGCGCACGACAGGGAGCCGATGCCGAGCATCACCTGTTGCCGCCAGGGCGTGGCGCCGACAATGTAACCGCACTTGAGATCTTGCAAGTTGTCGCCAGCGATCGCAGCGGCACAGCACACTACCGCGCCGATCATGATTGCCGCGATCGGCCCGAGCGACTGCGCGTTGTCTCCAAGCAGTACCGTCAGCACCAGCGAAGCAAACAAAATCGTACCGAGCGTGATGCCCGAGACTGGGTTGTTGGACGAGCCGACCAGGCCGGCCATGTAGGCCGACACCGAGCTGAACAGGAAGCCGGCCACGATCATGATGAGGGTCATGGGCAACGACACCATGAAGCTGTCGACGATGGCTTGATACAACGCGGCCAGCGGCAAGGTGAAGATCACGATGCCGATCAGCACCGACTTCATTGGGATGTCACGTTCGGTGTGCGCGACGACTGCACCAGCGCCACTGCGGGCGGCGGCGAGTCCGCTACGAATGCCAGAGAGCAGTGAGTTACGCAGCGAGATGAGCGTCCAGATGCCGCCGACCAGCATCGCGCCGACGCCGAGATAACGGATCTGAGTGCTCCAGATCGCGAAGGCTCCACCTTCCGCGCCAGCATTCGCGACCCGCTCCGCCAGCGCCGGATTGCCGTCCAGGAAAAACGCGCTGTAGATCGGGATCGCGATGTTCCCGGAGATGATGCCGCCCGCGACGATGACGATGCTGATGTTGAGCCCGATGATGTAACCCACGCCCAGCAACGCTGGCGAAAGATTGGTGCCCATGTAGGCGATGCTGTTGCCGACATTAGTGCCGTAGGCAGCTGTGTCCGGCATCACTCGCAGTCCGCTCGCCGCCAGCAACTTCGCCAGTCCACCGAGCAACGAAGCGCCGCCGAGCAGCTTGATTCCTTGCGACGGATTCTCACCTGCCTTGAGGACCTCGGCGGCGGCCTTGCCTTCCGGGAACGCCAGCTGCTGATCGACGATGAACGAGCGACGTAGCGGCACCGAGAACAACACGCCGAGCAATCCGCCCAGGCCGGCGATGGCGAGCACCCACGAGTATTTGAAATCGTCCCAGTAACCGAGCAGCACCAGCGCCGGGATCGTGAAAATCACCCCTGCGGAAATCGAAGTGCCTGCTGAGGCGCCGGTCTGGACGATGTTGTTCTCGAGGATGTGACCGCCACCCAGCGCACGTAACACCGCCATCGAGACCACCGCGGCGGGAATCGCCGTCGCAATCGTCAGGCCGGCAAACAAGCCGAGATATGTATTCGCTGCCACCAGGACCATGGCGAGCACGATCGACAGAATGATGGCTCGCGGCGTCAGCTGCGGCCCGGGTTGCAGGGTGTTGTCGTTCATTGTTTTCACCAGCCGCAGCTCTGACCTTGATTCTGTCGCTCCAGCCACGCCAGCAGCGGCGAGAAATATTCCGTGATCGCGGCGGCGTCCATCTGACGCGTGCCAGTCAGTTTCTCCAGCGTGTCCGGCCACGGCTGGCTTTGGCCGAGCGCGAGCATCTCGCGGAAACGTCGGCCTGCTTCTTCATTGCCATACACGGAGCATTCGTGCAGCGGACCTTTGAACCCGGCCGCGTCGCACAGCGCCTTGTGGAACTGGAACTGCAGAATGTACGAGAGGAAGTAACGCGTGTACGGCGTATTGGCCGGAATGTGATATTTCGCGCCCGGATCGAAATCTTCCTCGGTGCGCGGCACGGGTGCGGCGACGCCTTGATATTGCTCACGCAGCTGCCACCAGGCCGCGTTGTAATTCTCCGGCTTCACCTCGCCCGAGAATACTTTCCAACGCCACTCGTCGATCAGCTTGCCGAAGGGCAGGAACGCGAGCTTGTCGAGCGCGAGGCGCATCTGTTGATTGATCGTTGCCTCGTCGC
>JBEVKA010000436.1:0-12611 GCA_040509855.1 Steroidobacter sp. | reverse complement strand
ATCCAGCAGCGTCGCCCGGTCGGGTGGCGTTTTCAGATATTCGATGACGCGCGGCTCGATGCCGGCATTGCGAAGCAAAGACAATGTGTTGCGCGAAGTGCCGCAAGCGGGGTTGTGATAGATCGTGACGTCGCTGCTGGAGGTGCTCATGGTTCGAGTTTAGCTGATACTCCACTCATGACAGCAGTCCTAAGATCCGCCACACGCGCCGACATTCCCGGCATGCATCGTGTGCGCATGTCGGTGCGAGAGAATCAGCTAATCAGCATACGTTTGACCGACGCGGACTACATCGACGCCATCGAGTCGCGAGGTCGGGGTTGGGTCGTCGAACTCGACGGAGCCATTGTCGCATTCGCCGTGGGCATCACTACCGACGCGAGCATTTGGGCGCTGTTCGTCGAGCCGGGCTACGAAGGCCGCGGTTTTGGCCGGCGCTTGCACGATGAGATGGTGAACTGGCTCTGGCGTCAGGGGCACGATGGCCTGTGGCTCACCACCGATCCAGGCACTCGCGCGCAACACTTCTATGAGGCCGCTGGCTGGAAAGTGGTCGGGCCGGGATCGCACGGGGAGGTGCGGATGGAGCTGTCCGGGCCGCCGGCCTGAATGTAGTGGTGATTTTCCAATCAGGACTGCGTTACCCTATATAGGACGACCGCGAGGCCCGCTGCCGGCCCGAGCAATCCAATGACCAGGGGTAACCGATGAGCACGCCAGGCAAATCACCGCCGAAACCCGCCATCAGCCGTCGGGGCGTCCTGAAGTCGGCGGCCGCGGTGACGGCGCTCATCCTCGGCGCGCCGATGATAAACCTGGGTCGCTACCAGGCCTTCGCGGCCTCGCCCAAGAAATATTCGGCCAAGACCTTGAAAGTGGTCGAGCGCTCGCTGGTGATCGACATGCTGGCGCCGCTCAAGATCGATTTCACACCCGAGGCGTATGCCGGGCGGCTCTCGGATGCGCAAGCGGCGGAGTTTCGTTCCTGCGGCATCAACGCGTTTCACAACTCCATCGGTACCGGCGGGCCACAGGCCGTCGAAGAAACATTGCAGTTCATCGCCGCCTGGCAGGGATTCGTGGGCCGGAATTCACACGTGTTCTCGCTCGTGGGCAAGGCGGACGACCTCGATCGCGCCAAGGCGGAGCGCAAAGTCGCCGTCATCATGGGCGTGCAGAACGCCGAGCACTTTCGTACGTCAGCCGACGTCAAAGCCTTCTATCAGTTGGGTCAGCGCTGTGCGCAGCTGACTTATAACTCGCAGAACCTCATCGGCAGCGGCGGCACGGAACGTGTCGACGGCGGCATCTCGGACTTTGGTGTCGAGATCATCAAGGCGATGAACGAGGTGGGCATGCTGATCGACGTGTCCCACTGCGGCGATCGCA
The DNA here is from genome assembly GCA_040509855.1 of Steroidobacter sp. Lineage (GTDB taxonomy): Bacteria > Pseudomonadota > Gammaproteobacteria > Steroidobacterales > Steroidobacteraceae > Steroidobacter. The sequence continues at coordinate 11,222 of JBEVKA010000436.1, read as the reverse complement.
CGACGTTGGACGCGATCGAGCTCTCGCCCAAGCCCATTGCCATCACGCATTCGAATTGTCGCGCCATCCTCAATCATCCTCGCCTGAAAACCGACGAGGCGATTCGCAAGCTCGCGGCCAAGGGCGGCGTGATGGGCATCACCGGCGTGCGCATGTTCGTGCTGGATCGGGAGCCGACTACGCTCGAACACATCGTCGATCACATCGATCACGTGGTGAAGCTGGTGGGCGTCGAGCACGTAGGCATCGGCTCGGACGCCGACCTCAACGGCTATGACGACATGCCACCGGACCAGTTGAAGATGCTGCGAGCCGCGTACAAGGCGAGCTACGGTTTCCGCGACAAGATCGACATCGAAGGCTTCGATCATCCGCAGAAGGTCTTCGATCTCACCGAGGCATTGTTCCGTCGCGGCTACTCCGAACAAAACATAACAGCGGTGCTCGGCGGCAACTTCCGAAGATTGCTGGGCGCGACCTGGACGTGAAAAGCTGCGAGTTATTCCGCTGAGCCGGCTCAGGCGGATGCTGAGGCGCGAGCGGGCCTGAGCGACGCAAGTCTGGTTTTCGGCCACGAAACGTACGGGTCGGCCACCGTGCGGAAGTGCTTCACAGCGGCGACTGTGACGCATCTATAACTTGCATCATCGCGAGGACTGCCATGGCGATCGCTGCCGTGTTCACGGCCAGGAGGCTTTCTCCAGCATAGGCAAAGTCGCCGAATGTCCGCTGCGTTGATCGATCTACTGCCCGACCTCGTGTTCCTGATGCGTCGGGATGGCACGATCGTCGCTCACATGGGCGGCAGGGCAGTGCCGGACCTGTGCGGCCACGGCGATGAGCCGGGCACGGGATTGGAACAGGCGTGGTCACCCACCACCGCCACGCTCATCAAACGATTGCTCCGTCGTAGCATCGCCAGTCGCGCGCCGGTCGAAGGCCGTTTTCACGAACACGGTCGCAACTACGACATCCGCGTGACACCGCAAGGTCCGAATCGCGCCATCGGCGTGGTCCGGGCGGCACTGGCGGATGTGCCGGCGGATACCGAAGAATCTCCCAACGAACCTCGCTGGCTCGGCCTGGATCGGCGCGGATTTCTACGCCGACTCAACGATTCGCTGGCCATGGCGGCGCTGCGCGAACGGCCGGTGTCGGTGGCGGTGTTTCATATCGAAGGCATATCCAACATTTCGCGCACCATGGGCGCGCGCGTCTCCGAAGAAGTGATGGGCCATGCGATGGCGAAAGCCTCGGCCCAGCTCGAAATCACCGATGACGCCTACATTGGACAGCTGCGCGAGCACGTCCTTGCGGCAGTCATCAACTCCATCGATCGCGACATCATCGAAGCGCGCGTTGCGGCCATCCGCACTGAATTGAAGGTGCCGATCCGCGTCGGCCAGGTCGAGTTCAAGCTCACGCCATACGCTGGAGTAGGGCAGTCCGGTGTCGAGGCATCCACGGCGGAAGCGTTGCTGGAACATGCACGCACGGCGATGGCGGAAGCGCGCAGATCGGTATCGGAAGAGCTGTTCTTCTATAGTGATGCCATGCATCTGCGTTCGCTGTCACGGCTGGACCTCGGCCGTGAGTTGCGCGATGCCATTGCCAATCGTGACATTCGCTTTCGTTACGTCGGTCGCCACGATCTGGCTACGGGTCGGCAGGTTGCTTCCGTTGCCTACCTGCGCTGGCAGCATCAACTGCGAGGCGAGATCGCGCCGGCCGAGTTCCTGCGCATTGCTGTCGCCACGGGATTGGCAGTGGACTTGTCACGCATGGCGTTGGAGCTGATCGTGGACGACGCCGTCGCGAATTCCCCGGCGCATTGGGCGCCGGACATGCGGGTTTCGTTCGGGCCGCTGCGAGATCACATATTCCACGAAAGTTTCGTCGCCGATGTCGAGCGCGTGCTGGCGCGTAACGTGTTGCCGCCCGAGCGACTCGAATTGCGAATCGCGGAGAAAGCTTTCGTCGCTCGCGATACGCATGGGCTGCGGTCGCTACAAAAACGTGGCGTGCAGTTGGTCGTCGATGAGGCGGCCAGAGGCATGGCCTCGCTGGCATCGCTATCGACGACGCCGATCTGGGGGCTGCAGTTGGATCGCGCCTGGGTGACAGCGTTGCGCCAGAACGAAGCCGATCCTCGTACCGCGATCGCTCAGAAAGTGTGTCGCGCCACCATGGGTATCGCCAACGCGCTGGGCATCGCTCCCATCGCCGCCGGCATCGACGATCAGTCGCTGCGAGACGCGCTGATCGAAATGGGTTGCCGCTATGGCAGCGGAGATTTTTTCGGTGGACATGACAATAGTCAGGGGTGAGCGTCGATTTTACACCTCATTATGAGAGGTGCGTCGCGCGGCGTGGTTGGTTTTGTACGAACATCTCAGCGCCACGACGAGCAGCTTCCAGTGGAATACGCAGCCACGGAATCGGGTCTTCGAGACCTTCGGAATAATCATGCGAACAGTTTCATCGGCACTATTGTTGGCCGCGTTTGTTACCGGTATCGGCTCCGCCGTTGCGCAGCCAACAGTGCCGCAGCTCTATATCGTGCAGGCGAAGTCGACTGACGCCGCGGTCCGTCGTCTGCAGCAGGAAGGCGCGGATGCTCAGCGTGCGCTCGGTGTCATCAATGCCGTCTCCGCATATCTCACGCCCGCTCAGTTGACCTCGCTGCGTGCCGACGCCAGCGTGAAAGTATTCGAGGATCGCTCGGTCGGCGTGCGTGGCTCGCTGACCAAGACCACCAGGAAGACGGACGATTTCCTGTCGCAACTGCTCGGCACCAACTTCCTGGTGCAGAATCTTCAGCAGGCGACGACGCCTGTGACTTCGGCGCTGCTGACGAATCCGCTCACCAGCAGCGCGACCGCGCCCGTCGTGAAAAGCGCCAGCGCCTCTGCTCAGCTGGAAGATGGCAGGAGCGTGTCGGGTCACACCATTTTCTATGAAACCAATTATCCGGCGCTGATTGGCGCGGATGCCCTGCAAGCGGCGGGCATCACGGGCAAAGGTGTCACGATCGCTGTGCTCGACACCGGCTTGTGGGTGGATGTCGCCCAGAACTATGGCACTCGCATTCTGGCGTCCATCGACCTGACCGACGGCGGCTCCGGCCCGATCCAGAATGACAAGTACGGTCATGGCACGCACGTGACATCGATCGCCGCCAGCGGTGCGCAGAACGTGAGCGGCACCCATCTCGGGATCGCGCCAGGCGCCAACGTGGTCGCCGTGCAGGCATTCAATCGCGAAGGCGCTGGCCGCTACAGCGACGTGATCGCGGGCGTCAATTGGATCGTCGCCAATCGCGCCAGGTACAACATCCGCGTGCTGAATCTTTCCTTCGGTTCGCCGCCGCAGTCGTACTACTGGGATGACCCGCTGAATCAGGCCGTCATGGCCGCCTGGCGCGCCGGCATCGTGGTGGTGGTGTCGGCCGGCAACGAAGGTCCGGATCCGCTGACCATCTCGGTGCCGGGTAATGTTCCCTACGTCATCACCGTCGGCGCGCTGACCGACAGCAACACGCCGTACGACGCGAGCGACGATCGCCTGGCGTCGTTCTCATCCGCCGGTCCGACGTACGAAGGTTTCGTGAAGCCGGAGGTGATCGCTCCAGGTGGTCACATCGCGGGCTCGATGCCGAATGGAGCGTATCTCGCCAGCAAGGATTCGGGATCCGTGGATTTGGGCCGCAAGTTGTTCACCATGTCGGGTACGTCGCAAGCTGCGGCCGTCACCACTGGTGTCGTCGCATTGATGCTCGACGCCGATCCCACCTTGACGCCCGACACTGTGAAATGCCGATTGTTAGCGTCGACGCGTCCGGCTGTTACTGCGGAAGGCAAGCTCGCTTACAGCGTATTCCAGCAAGGCGCGGGTTTGATAAATGCGCTCGCTGCCGTCAACAGCAGCGCGGTGGGTTGCGCCAATCGCGGGCTCGATATCGTTGCCGATCTCGAAGGCGCCGCGCACTTCGGCGGTCCGGCGAACGTGGACCAGCAGGGCAACTACGTCATCATGGATATGGACGCGGACACCTGGGGCGGCACTGTCGACGCCGACGGCTTTACCTGGTCGCGCGGTTTCACCTGGAGCCAGGGTTACACGTGGAGCGAGGGATTCACCTGGAGCAAAGGTTTCACCTGGTCCAAAGGCTATACCTGGAGCCAGGGTTTTACCTGGTCGAAAGGCTTCACCTGGAGCAAGGGTTTTACCTGGAGCCGCAGCCTGTCGTGGTGGGATGCTCCTGCGTCCGGCACGGGCGCGACCACTCGCTCCGCCTCGATTGCATCCTGGGTTCCCAACGAATAATCGTGCGGATCGCTGGAGTGTGACGTGCGTCGCCAGGGCGGCGCGCGTGGCGCGTTGATTTCTCAAACCAGTCAACGGTAGCGCTCGACACTATCGGGCATCTTATGCCTGTGAGCGCAATAAAAACGGCGTGCGCCTGGCGCGCATCGCTGCTTATTCTGATTGGATGGATATTGGGGGCGTCGACCGCTTGTGCGGCCGATGCTCCGCCGCTCATTCTCGAACATCTCACGACCGCCGACGGCTTGCCCCAGGGCACCGTGATGGTGACGTTGCAGGACTCGCAGGGCTTTGTCTGGCTCGGCACCGAGGATGGACTGGTGCGCTATGACGGCCGCCAGTTGTTCCGTTACGCGGCCACGCGCGGCAGCGTCAATTCTCTGTCGGGCAATTACATCTGGGACATCGTCGAGGATGCCCGGCAGGATCTGTGGATCGCAGTTCAGGACGGCGGCCTGGCACGCTGGCATCGTCGTTCGGACACTTTCACGATCTATCGCCACGATCCGGGCAACGCGGACTCGCTGGCCAGCGACAGCGTGCGCAACGTGCTCATCGATCGTCAGGGGCGCATCTGGGTGGGCACGAGCGATGCCGGCGTCGACATTCTCGATCCGGCGACGGGCAAGATCCAACATCTGCGTCATCGAGAGCAAGACGACGCATCGTTGAGCAGCGACCGGATCTTCGCGTTGACCCTGGCTCGCTCTGGCGATGTATGGATCGGGACCCAGGCCGGGCTCGATGTCTGGCGTGCCGAGACTCAGGCGCTGACTCGTATCGTGCCGCTCGCCGGCAAACAAATCTCACAAGTACTCGAAGCCGCCAACGGCGCGCTGTGGGTCGGCAGCTTCGACGCCGGCTTGATGCGATTCGATCGCGACGGCCGGCTGCAGGAAACATTCAACCATACGCAGCACACCGACTCGTTGACCAACAACGACGTGCGCGCGCTGCTCGAAGATCGAGGCGGGCGGCTGTGGGTGGGAACCGCGGACGGCCTGGACCTGCTGGATCGTTCCAACGGTCGCTTCACTCATTTCCGGCGTGTCGAGAACAGCCCGGACTCGCTCAACGATTCCTACATCATGTCGCTGTACGAGGATCAGGCCGGCCTGGTCTGGATCGGCACTCGCACCGGCGGCGTGAGTCGCTGGAATCCGCGCAGCTGGGAGTTCGGCGGACAACGCCCGCAATGGTTGGGCGCGGGGCCGGTCACCGCATTTGCCGACGCGCACGATCATCGCGTCTGGATTGCATCGCTCGACGGCGGGTTGGTGCAGTTCGATACCCGAACGAATGAAATGACCAAGCCCACCAAGGCGCTCGACGACGAGCGCGTGATGTCGTTGCGACAGGATCATCTCGGCACGCTGTGGATCGGCACCATGAATGGCGGCGTCAAGAAGTTGTATGCCGACGGCCGGCTCGAATCGATTCCTGTCAAAGCCGGCGATGCGCGTGCCACCAGTCATGCGGGGATCATGACGATCGTCGAAACCCGTAGCGGCCAGGTCTGGGTTGGAACTTTCGGCGGTGGCGCGAACATCATAGATCCAGCGACGGGCGGGATTCGGCAGCTGCCCTACGGCGATCAGCCCGGAGCGACCAGCTCGTCGGAAGTCACATCGATCGCCGAGGACTCCCGCGGCAACGTGTGGATCGGCACGTTGTCGGGATTGAATCTGGCGAGTGGCGATGGCCAGGTGCGCAAAGTGTTTCGTAACCAATCCGACGATGCTCGCTCGCTGCCTGCGACGTCGATCTATGCCGTTGCCATCGATGCCCAGGATCGCGTCTGGCTCGCGACCGAAGGGGGCGGGCTGGTGCAAGTGCTCGGCTCGCCCGCCGAGCCGGATGCGATTCGGTTCAGATCGTGGACGCGGGAACAAGGGCTGACCAGCGACACGCTCTATGGCGTCGTGGTCGATGCCGCCGGCGATCTCTGGCTCAGCGGCAATGCCGGCTTGATGCGGTTCGATCCTGACCCGGGCGCGATCAAGGCTTATCACCGTCAGCATGGTCTGCAAGGTGAGGAGTTCGCGTTCGGCGCCCAGCATCGGCTGCGCGACGGTCGCATGTGCTTCGGCGGGCCCGGTGGTTTCAACATCTTCGATCCAATGCGTCTGACCGAGAATCGACAGCCGCCGCGCATCGCGCTTACGAATATCGATGTGCTCGGCGTGCGCATGCGTAGTGACTCGCCGTTCTGGTTGCTGGATCAGATTCCGCTGGGCTATCGCGACAGCATTCTGTCGCTCGATTTCGGCGTGCTCGACTTCGGATCCGTGCGCCACAATCGTCTTGCGTATCGCATGCCCGGCGTCAGCGATGAGTGGATCGATCTGGGTAGCGAACGGCGCATCACACTGACGACGCTGCCTGCCGGCGAGCATATGTTGGAGGTGCGGGCCGCTACGTCGGATTCGCCATGGAGCCCGCAGCCGTATCGACTGACCATCGAGCGTGCGCCCGCGCCCTGGCAATCGGGCCGGGCATATGCGGCGTATGCCTTGGTGTTGTTGAGCCTGATCGTCTATCGGATGCGGCAGCAGCGGCTGAAGTTTCGCAACCTGGCCGAGCAGCGCGCTCGCCTTGAAACCGAAGTGCAATTGCGCACGCACGAGTTGGTCGAGAGCAATCGTCAGCTCGCCGAGGCGGCGCGAGCCAAGAGCGACTTCCTGGATCGCATGAGCCACGAGCTGCGCACGCCGATGAATGGCGTCGTGGGCATGACGGAGCTGCTGTCGCGCACGGCGCTATCCGCGACGCAGTCGCATCTCACCAAGACGATTCGTTCCTCGGCGCAGATCCTGTTGCAGATCGTGAACGACTTGCTGGACCTGTCGAAGATTCGCGCGGGCAAAGTAGCGCTGGAGAGGTTACCCGTCGACCTCGGGCAAGTGCTCGAAGAGTGCACGAGTCTGTTCGCGGGCGCGGCGGAAGCCAAAGGCATCGAACTCATCGTCTGTCCGCCGGCGCATGCCGACAAGATGCTTTTCGGCGATCCGTTACGTGTGCGCCAGATCGTGATGAATCTCGTCGGCAACGCGGTGAAGTTCACATCGCAAGGCGAAGTCGTCGTGCGGGCGGACGTCAGCGCGAGCGGCCATGATCGCGCGGTCGCTCGGATTTCGGTGACCGATACCGGCATCGGCATGAACGCCGACGCCGTCAAGCGCATCTTCGAACCCTTCTCTCAAGCCGACGAAACGACGACGCGCCGCTTCGGCGGTACCGGCCTGGGGCTGGCGATCTGCCGCGAGCTTTCGGACATCATGGGCGGCAGGATCACTGTCGAGAGTACGCCGCAGATCGGCTCGACGTTCCATTTGGATCTGCCACTGACGATGGCGGATGAGGCAGCTGGCAAGGACGCATTGCTCCCTCCGCACAACGTGCGTGTTCTCACACGGCGGCCTTCGCTGAGAGATTCGTTATCGCGCCATCTCACAGCGTTCGGACTCGATGTCAATGCGAACTCGACTCTGGCGGCGCTCGCCGATGACGAGATCGTTGTGCTCGATGCGAGCACTCATGTGGAGGATCTGAAGCGCGCGCTTGCGGCTCGCTTGCTCACATCGCGCCTCATCGTTGTGGCGACGTTAGCCGAGGTGGAGACGCTCGGGCTGCGAACAGTTCTGGATGAGAAGCTGCTGGTGCTGAAGCCCATGCATCGCATCGCGCTGCGTGAGGCATTGGCATATGCCGTTGGAGATCGAGCGGCTCACACCGAGTCCACGAAGCGGGGCATTGAGCCGATGCTCAAAGGTCATGTATTGCTCGTGGAAGATGACGCCGTCAACGCCGCCGTCGCCGAAGGATACCTGGATGCCCTTGGCTGCAGTTGTGTGTGGACTCAGCGCGGAAGTGACGCGGTGGCTCGCGCTGCGAGCGAGCACTTCGACCTCGTGCTCATGGATCTCAACATGCCGGACATGGACGGCTTCAACGCGACCCGCCTCATTCGCCAGCGCGAAGGGCAGGGCACGCGCGTGCCGATCGTTGCGTTGACGGCGCACGATGCAAGCAGCTTCCGTGACAAATGCCTGCGCGCCGACATGGACGATCTGCTGACCAAGCCGTACACACTCGAGGACTGCACGCGACTGTTGAAGCGCTGGCTCGAACCGGTTTCGGCGCAAGTGGTGCAGCTCTCGACACCAACACCGAAGAGCGAGTCGCTGGCCAGTGTCGACGCCACATCTATCGCTTCGTTGCGCAGGCTGCGATCTAGCACCCATGCAGATCTGTACACGCGATTGGTCGATCTGTTCCGATCCGGGTCGACGGAATCACTGGCTCAGCTGCAAGCGGCGATCGTCGCGCAGGATCTCGTTGCGGCAGCGGGTGTTTGTCACAAACTCGCGTCGAGCGCTGCCAACGTCGGTGCGCTGACCTACGCCAAGGAGCTGCGACGGCTCGAACAAATTTGTATCTCGGATGAAGTCGCAAAGGCTGTCGAGTTGAACAGCCAGATTCAAGCCGCTCATCCCGCGCTTCTGGACGCGCTGCTGGGTCTTACCCTGCGAGCAACGGCATGAACGCGCCAGCAAACATCGCTGGGCTGGCCATCATCGCCGACGATGAGGATACCGGCCGGGTGTTGCTGGAAGAGGCGGCTGCGGCGGCAGGCTTGCGCTCACTGTCTTTCGCCGATGGTCGCGAGGCGCTCGACGCTGCGTTGGCGAACGACGCCGCGATCCTGTTGCTGGACGTCGATATGCCGGGCCTGGATGGCCACGAAGTCTGTCGGCGTTTGCGAGCCGAGGCGCGCTTTGCGTCGACGCCGATTGTGATGGTCACAGGTCATGAAGATGTCGAAGCGATCGCGCTGGCCTTCCAGGCCGGCGCGACGGACTTCGTGGCCAAGCCAGTCAACTGGGCATTGCTGCCACACCGGCTCGAGTACATTCTGCGTAACGCCGCGGCCGCGCGCTCGCTCAATCAGCGAGCGGTGGAGATCAAGACGCTCTCGGATGCGCTGCCCGATACGCTTTGGGTGGTCACCAACCAGGGCGATATTCGCTGGAGCCCGAACGCGTCCACCCATGACGATCGTAAGTTGCCGTCCGACGTGATTCCACTGGCTCGGGGCGTTTCACGCGAGACTGCGCGAGACGGAATGTCGCGAACGCTCGCGTACCATGTCGAGACGGCGGCGGGAACGACGTTCTATGAAATACGTTTCAGTCGTCGCGACGACGGCGATGTCGTTGCGCTCCGGCAGGATGTGACGGAACGAACCGCAGCTGCGCAACGTATCGAGCGACTGGCGTATTTCGATTCGCTCACCGGGCTGCCGAATCGGCAGCGGTGCATGGAACAGTCCGATGTCATGTTCGAAGAAGCGACGCTGGCGGGCGAGAGCGTCGCCGTCATCTACGTGGACCTCAACAGTCTCAAGCGCGTCAACGACACCTTCGGTCACGCCATGGGCGACGCCGTGCTGCAGGCGTTCGCCAAACGTTTACAACAGACCGTTGCTCGTTTCGAGATCGAGTCATCACGACTGATGATCTCGCGCCTCGGAGGCGACGAATTCGTAGTTGTGCTTCGACAGCGAGCGGCGCGCGCGTATGCATTGCGCGTCGGAGAGGCTTGCTCGGAGGTTTTCGAGCAACCGATCATGCACGATGCGCTGGAGTTCTATTCCTCACCCAACATCGGCGTCGCGGTGTATCCGGAGGATGGACCGGATGTCGCCACGGTGTTCAAGCATGCCGACACGGCGATGTCTCAGTCGAAGGCGCATTCGGGCGCGGTCCTGGCTTATACGCCGGCCATGGGCGCTCGCATGCGCGATTGGATCGAGCTGGAACAACGCCTTCGCCGAGCCGTGCGCGATGATTTGCTGAAGCTGGCGTATCAGCCGAAGTTCTGTTTGCGTACCAACGAACTGGTCGGTGTCGAGGCGCTGTTGCGTTGGCACGATGCGGATTACGGCGACGTCTCACCAGGCCGGTTCATCGAGATCGCGGAAGAGAGCGGTCTCATCGTCGAAATCGGGGCCTGTGTGATGCGAGCCGCGTGTCGTCAATTGCGTCAGTGGCTGGACCGCGGCATACGTGTGCCGGTGGCGATCAATTGTTCCGCGAAGGAATTGCTACACGGCGATCCCGCGCGTGTGCTCGAAGCGGAAGCGGCGGCAGCCAACGTGCCGCCATCGTTGATCGAGATCGAGCTGACCGAGTCGTTATTGATTCAAGACTCTGCAGCCGTGCAGGGGACGTTGCGACGCTTGCGCCAGCTCGGCTGCCGAATTGCATTAGATGATTTCGGCACTGGCTATTCATCGCTCGCCTACATCACGCGCTTTCCGCCGGACCGGATCAAAATCGACAAGGCGTTCGTTCGTTCAGTGGACAGCTCGCCCAGCGACGCGGCGATCGCGAATGCCATTCTGTCGCTGGCGGAGAGTTTGAATCTGGTGGTGACGGCGGAGGGTGTGGAGCGACAGGAGCAGCTCGAGTGGCTGCGCTCGCGCGGTTGTCACGAAGTGCAAGGCTTTCTATTGTCCAAGCCGCTGTTCGCGGCTGACCTGGAGACGCGATATTTTTCGGATCGCGTCGAGTCCGAGCCAGCGCACGAGCTGACACGAGCAAGCTGACGACGCTCATCGGGCCCGCGATCGACGCGAGCCCGATGAAATCGATCGCTCAGTGTGTTTCCATTTTTCCCAGCGCGCGACTGATCGCGTGATCCAGCCTTTCCAACGCGCCGTCGATGGCGAGCTGGATGGTTTCGGCATGATGGGTAACTGCGATCGGCGCGAGATTCGGCATGCGCGCTTCGAGGACGCAGCGTTTGTCCGGGCCGCCCTTACCGGCGTTCATGTCGCCCAGATGCATTTCCACTCTTGTGATTCGGTCCGCAAACTTGGACAAGGAGTCTTC
>JBEVKA010000435.1:0-6092 GCA_040509855.1 Steroidobacter sp. | reverse complement strand
GCATGTAACTCACAAACTGCTGCAGCGAGACTGGATCGAGATCGATGCCCGGCAGATTGTCGCGCACCACCCGTTCCACCCAGTTCGCCCGATGGTTCTTCACCGGCGCCCAGGCCGCTGCACCGAGCGCGCCTATTGCAACGACACTTCCCGCGCCGATGAGTAACTTGCGTCGACCGGGAGAAAATCGGTTGCTGGCGCTCATGCGACGAGATCCGCGCTGCGCATAGAAAGCGCAGCGACACTGAGACTGGGGTTCGCGTTGGGTCCGGACGGAAACACCGACGAACCCACGACCACCAGATTGCGTACGTCGTGATGAATCTGCTTCGCGTCCACCACGGACGTGGCGCTATCGGATCCCATGCGCAGCGAGCCTTGCAGGTGAGATTCGGTGTCGCGCATGCCTCGGAACTCGATGCGCTCCACCGGCAGCGGCTCCAGCACGCGCTTGATGTTCTCCAGCGACTGGTGCACACCGCGTTTTGCGTATTCGGATATTTCCGGGTGCAACACTTTGGGAATGCCGTCGCTGTCGAGCACGATGCGATTGGAATCCTGCGGCAGATCCTCGACCACCACCACCAGCGGCGCGAACTGACGCCAGCGTCCATATTCCTTGCGCAAGCCATACGGCCAGCGATTGTCGAAATAGATCAGTGCACCCGCGTGGTCTTTGCGGAAGGGACCGTCATACAGCGAGTAGTTCAACGCGGTGGTGATCGTGCCGCCGTCCAGGCTGTCGACGCCATCGAGCTGAATTTCCAATCCGTAACCGACCTGCTCATGAATGCCGACACCGGTGAGCGGATGGTCGATGCCCGAGCGCAGCAGGATCGCCGGGCTGTGAATTGCGTTGGCGCCGAGCACGAACAAATCGGCGCTCACGCGATGTTCCATTCCACCGTTGCGATAGACAGCCGCTTTCACCGCGTCGCCCGCATGATCCAAATGAGTCACCTCACATTCGGTGCGGAACTCCACATTCGGCAGATTGCGCAAATGAGTGAAGCCGTTTTCGAATGTGAACTTCGCATTCACCGGACACAGGTTGCAACGAGCCGACGCGCAACAGGGCGGACGACCCGCATCGGCGACGCTCGCCCGCGCGGTCGACATCGGCACATGAAACTCGGGCTGCGCCTTGCGCATGATGTGATCCACGGCCGTGAGCTTGTGAGCCGGCTGCGGAAAAGGTGCCGAGCGAGGCAGGATCGCCCCCATCTCCGGCGCGCCAGCGACCGACATGCGCCTTTCGGCCGCGACGTAATAACGTTCCAATTCGTCATAATCGAGCGGCCAGTCCTGCGCCACGCCGTAACGGCTGCGCATCTTGAAATCACTGGGGTGAAAGCGAGGCGTCTGCGCGTACCAGCAGTTCGTGCCGCCACCCAGGCCGATGGTGAAATTCCAGACCTTGCGCGTCTCGTCGGTGCGAAACGTGGACTGATGCGGGACCGAGGAATTGCGGTTGTTCTGCAGCTGCCAGGCGTGCGAATTGAACGTGCCCCGCTCCAGCACCAAAATGTTCGCAGCCGGCCGCTTGTTCAAGAAGCCTTCGACGAAAAACAGCGACCCAAAACCTGAACCGACCACGACTACGTCGTAGTGCTGAGACGCCATGCTTCCCTCCCGGCCTCATATTCGGACTGTAACGACTGGCGGTGTCGGAAGATCCCCGAGGCGCGCATATTTTGCATACCTTGACCTGAACGCGTTCAGCACACTGGATTAGGGTGGGGTCTTTGCTTACCCTGCGCGCCCCGCCTGCAGGACCCACCGATGCCGAAGCCGCCGCCCGCCAGCCGCCCCCGTGGCGTCCGATTGCAAAAAGCCATGGCCGATGCCGGCCTGGGCGCGCGCCGGGACTGCGAGGACATGATTACGTCCGGTCGGGTGCGCGTGAATGGTCGCGTCGTGACCACCCTGCCCTGTTTCGTCGATCCGGCCAACGATGCGGTCGAACTGGACGGCGAAGCGATCGAGCTGCCGATTCCGGAAGACGCCGGGGACGCGCCGTCATCGGACAAGGCTCCGGCCAAGTCGCGAGCTTTGATCTACGTGCTCATCAACAAGCCCAAGGGTGTCATCACCACCACCAGCGACCCGGAAGGTCGCCGCAACGTGCTCGATCTGGTGCCCGATTCGTTACGTCGCGACGAACGTTTGTTTCCAGTCGGCCGGCTGGACGGCGATTCCACTGGCCTGCTGCTCATCACCAATGACGGCGAGCTCGCGTATCAGCTCACGCATCCGAAGTTTGGTGTGCCCAAGGAATATCGCGTGCTGACCGCTGGACTCGCCACCGACGAACAGCTGCAGAAACTGCGTGCTGGTATGTATCTGGTAAATCCCGCCGGGGATGGCAGCAAGACCACCAAGCGAGCGGCGATGGAATCGGTGCGCATCATCAAACGTTTCGTCGATCGCGCCCGCGGCGATCGCACGATGCTCAGCGTGACGCTTCGAGAAGGTCAGAATCGCGAGATCCGCCGCATGCTCGCGCGCGTGGGTTTGAAAGTCCGTGAGCTGGAGCGAGTCGCCATCGGCCCGCTGCGCGCGGGCGATTTGAAACCCGGGCAGGCGAAACTGCTCGGTAAAAAGGATGTCGAGAAGCTGCGCTCGGCGACGCTGGGCGAGTAACGTTGGACGAGCAGCTCAGCTCTTCTTTTCCAGCAGCCGCATCAATCCTTCCTGCGCCACTGACGCGACCAGTTTCCGATCGCGACTAAACATTTCCGCGCGCGTGAGACCACGAGCGCCGCCGGCGAACGGACTCACCGCCTCGACCAGGATCCATTCGTCGGCGCGCGGCGGACTGTGAAACCACATGGCGTGGTCCAGGCTCGCCAGCATCACATCCTGCCGAAGCTCGGCCGCGTGATTCATCATCGCGGTCGACACCAGGAAATAATCCGAGAGATAGGCCAGACCCGCCAGGTGCGTGAGCGGATCATCCGGCAGCGGCGACGCCGAGCGGATCCAGTACTGCGCGCGGCTCAGTGGCTGTTTGCGCAACATGAAGAGCTCGGGATTGACCGGCTTCAATTCGATGATGGCCTGTTGCGAGGCCAGCGCGGTCGCGCCCTTGGGCAAACGTTCGCCGTACTTCTGCACCAGCGCACGGACGTCGAGCAGCTCGTCCGGATCCGGCACGTCGCCATGCGGGGCCACGGTGTGCTCCAGGCCCTGCTCGTGACGATGGAACGACAGCTCCATATGGAAAATCGGGCGCGAGCGCTGGCGGGCCACCACGCGTCGGGTGGAGAAGCTGCCGCCGTCGCGAGTCAACTCGACGTCATAAATCACCGGAATGTCGCTGGCGCCGGCGAGCAGGAAATAGCCGTGCAGTGAGTGACAGACGCGATCCGTGGCCACGGTCTCGGTCGCCGCCTTCAGGCCCTGGCCGAGGATCTGCCCGCCGAACAGCGAGCGATTGACGTTGATCTGGTTGGTCCGGCTGCGGAACAGGTTGGTGTCGAGCTGCTCCAGCTCCAGCACTTCGCGCAGGAACTTGGGTGCCGGCGGCGGCGGGGGTACGGTGGCCATGCCGGCAGTCTAACAGGGGCAATCCGCCGGTGGGGTTCACCGGCCCAGTGACGGTGCTCACCGGTCCGGGACCGCGCCTCACCCGCTATCTCTACTCGGCCCGAGCGAATTTCGCTACGCTCTGCGCACTTTCGGGAATGATCGCTGGCGGAGGGTGCATGTTCAGTCGACTCGGCAATCTCATCAAAGGCTTCTTCTCGCTTTTCATCTCTGGCATCGAGAAGCGCAATCCCGAGGCGCTGCTGGAGCTGGAGCAGGAGAACCTCCGCAAGCAGATCGCCCAATTCAACCAGGGCCTCGCCACGCATGCGGGCCTGTGCGAGCGAATCATGGGCCAGGTGCGCAAGCTCGAGGCCGAACAGAAGGACCTGCGCGCCAAGACCGCCGCTCACCTGCGGGCCGGTAACAAATCCGCCGCCGGCCAGTACGCGCTGCGCCTGCAGACCATCGACGCGCAGCTGGAAGAAAACCGCAAGCAGCTCGAACAAGCCGAAGGGACTTACAAGAACCTCATCAAGGCTCGCGACGTGGCCGTGCAGACCGCGCGCGCCAAGATCGAAAGCCTGAAAGGCGCGATCAACGACATGAAAATGAATCAGGCCATGGCCGAGATCCACGAAATGGCGTCGGGCATGATTACCAGCATCGGCGGCGCGGGCGACACGCTCAATCGCCTGCATGAAATGGTCGAAGAAGAGCGCACCAAGGCCGCCGGCCGCGCGCGCATCGCCAAGGACTCCATCGACATGACCGGCGTGGACATCAAGGAGGCCGAAATGAATGCGCTCGCCGATCAAGCGCTGGCCGACTTCGCTGCGCGTGAAGGAATATCGATCGAAGGCACCCCTGCAACGCCCGCGCCGACGACGACTCGGACCATGGGCGCGCAGTCGGAAAGCTGAGGCGGACGGAACCCATCAATGCCCGCTCCGCATGGTGCACCGGCCTGGGCCAACGAGCTCGCGCTCGCTTACGAGAGCGGCGCGCACGGCCAGTTCATTCTCTACGGCAACGTGCACGACCGTATCGCTGTGGGGTCGCAGCTGGTCGGCCTCGCCGGCTATCTCGAGCATCATTTGCTGTCGAGCTTTCAGATCGTGCTGTCGTACGACCTGGGCAACGGGCTCACGATCGAGCGTGGCGGCGAGCTGGTGGAGAAATGGGGCGGCGCCGATCTGAAATCGGTGCCGCGCGAGCCGCAGCCGGCGATTCAATACATCAGTCGCTACCTGCGTTATCTCGGCAACCTGCGAGCACTCGGCCGCGAAGTGAAAGAACACGTCGCCGTGATTCTGCGCGGTGTCGATCACATCGTGCCCGCCGATGGCGCCGGCTTCGAGCATGGCAGTTTGACCAGCGTACTGCGCGAGTGGTCCTCGGAAGCGCCGTTCGCCGATCTGCCGTTCACCAGCATTCTCATCACCGACAATCTCAACGACGTCGAGCCGCTGGTTGCTTTCAGCTCTCATGCGTCGCGCATTCGTGTGCCGCTGCCCGACTCGGCGGAGATCGAACGCGCGCTGACATTACTGCGCACTCAGGAACCTCGCGCTTTCGCGGCTGACGCTAATCTCGCGCAGATCGCGGCGGCGCTGGTTGGCGTGACTGTCACCGCGCTGGAAAGTCTGGTCAAAATGCGTGACCACTCCGGGCACGCGCTGGGCACCACTGATCTCACGCGCATCAAGAAAGATCTGGTGGAGCGCGATTCCGCCGGCCTGGTCGAGTTCATCGAATCGACGCGCTCGCTCGATGTCTATCATGGGCAAGACGCGCTCAAGCGCTGGCTGCGCCAGGACATCGCGCTGTGGCAGACCGGCGATCTGAAAGCGTTGCCCATGGGTTATCTGCTGTGCGGCCCGGTCGGCACCGGCAAAACGTTTCTGGTCGAATGCCTCGCCGGCGAAGCGGGCGTGCCGGTGGTGAAGCTCAAGAATTTCCGGGACCGCTGGGTCGGCTCCAGCGAGGGCAACCTGGAAAAGATCTTCCGGCTGATCCGCGCGCTGGGCCGCTGCATGGTGTTCATCGACGAAGCCGATCAAACATTGGGCCGCCGCGACTCGGGCAGCGGCGACAGCGGCTTGTCCGGACGTTTGTATTCCATGATCGCGCAGGAAATGTCGGACTCGTCGAACCGCGGCCGCGTGCTGTGGATCCTCGCTTCGTCGCGGCCCGACTTGATCGAGGTCGACTTGAAACGTCCCGGCCGCGTCGACGTGAAGGTGCCACTGCTGCCGACGAGCACGACGACCGAGAGCGCGACACTGATCGGCGCGCTCGCCAAACGTTACGGCTTGCAATTGAATGACGCCGACCTCACGGCGCTGGATTCGCGCATGCCGCTGCTGCTAACTCCGGGCGCGGCGGAAGCACTGGTCGTGAAAGCTTATCGACGTGTGCGCACGGAAAATCTCGAACCACGAGCGGCATTGGAGGCTTGCTTGGTCGGCTACCAGAATCCCGTTCCCGCGGATGTGCTCGCTTTCCAGATGCGCATCGCGATTCGCGAGGCGACCGATCTCGCGTTCGTTCCGCCGGCGTTT